>CAZAGY010000101.1:0-2607 GCA_964485025.1 uncultured Gammaproteobacteria bacterium | reverse complement strand
TATGTCTAATATTTCCAGCTGCTTCTTTAATTCATCATCATTTCTTCTGCTAATATTGCTCCCTGAATCAATTTTGATGGGAGTTTTGTAACTATTAAAATTTTTTTGAGGGAAGCTATTACCTCCTCTATTATTTCCGGTTTCTTTTCTGCTTCCAAAACAAACATTGCAATACACTGGTTTGCCTTCAGTTGGACGAAAAGGCACCTCGCAAGGATTTCCGCATTGACTACAAACTGCCGGATGCATAGTGACTGGACCACGATCTCTGCCACCTGATCCACCCCCGCTTCTTCTGGAAAAATTCGGTCGGCCTCTATCTCGCTCGCCAAATCCACCCCTGCGACTCCCACCGAAACGTTTTCCTCCACTTTGTTTAAAATCTCCCATATATTTATATCTAAATGTTAATTATTATATAATAAAGTATACGCTACTTTTATTCAAAAGGCAAGGAGAAACGACAATAACAAGCCTAATGACGGAGGTCGGTCGGCCTGTCCGTTTGCCCGCCTCTGGCGGGACGTTAGAACCATATTTCGGCGACGGAATGGGTATATTTATATTCTTGATTTAAAATAAAAGGTTCCTGTCACTTTTTCCTACACCCTATGTTTGTTTCTTAGCCAGTCGTTCAACCTCGTCGAGGCGGATTGCTTTTCTATCGCCTGGCTCGCAAACAAATAATCTGTTAAAATCTGCCTAAATCAAGTTCATTATCAAATTTAATTTTCTTTACAAAATCCGGCATATGGCTGATAAGAATAATCGCGCCTTCGTATTTATTTATAGCCTTGGCTATGACTGGAATATGACGAAAATTTATGTGATTAGTTGGCTCGTCTAAAACCAATAGACCTGGTTTCATAAGTACTAATCGCGCAAAAACCAACAAACCTTTTTGACCTTCTGACAAATGAGAAATTTTAAGTCCCATTAACTCGCCGGTAATTAAAAAGCCTGAGGCAATAGACCGCATTTCTTGAATATCTGTCCCCTCGGTAAGCGCACTTTTTAAAGAATCAAAAACTGTTTGTTCATAATCGAAAGTGGTAAAATCCTGACTATAATAACCAACGCGAGTGTCTTTTAAAATAATCGCACCTTCGCCTGAATTATTTACAAGAGACCGCAACAATGTGCTCTTGCCGATGCCATTTGGTCCGGAAATTAAAAGCCTGTCTCTTTGTCTTAATATAATATCAATTTCTCTTATTACCGGCTCGTGATCTCTGATTATTTTTACTGACTTGATAATCACTACATTACCGATAATTCCTTGAGACGGAATATTAAAATCTCTAATAGTTTTATCTTCGCGCCGAACGTCCACCTTATTCTCTTCTAAATCATCTATTTCTTCTCTTAACTTGCTCGCAAGCTTTCGCATCTTACCGCCCTTATTGGCAAAAAAGTTCACTTTTTCTTTGTTGTCTAATATTTCTTTTTCCAATTGAGCATTTTTCTTTATTTCCCTTTCAATTCTGTTTTGTATTTCTTCCACTACGGAATAATAATCGCCAACATAAATTTCTATTTTTTTAGTAAAAATATCCAGATAAACCACGCCTTCGGTAAAACAATTTAAAAAATCAGCATCATGAGAAATAACAATCACTGTTTTGCCGTACATGACTAAAAATTCTATCAAATGATCAATGCCGGCTTTGTCTAAATTATTTGTCGGCTCGTCTAAAAGCAAAATATCAGGATTTTGGATGAGCGCAAAGGCCAATAAAATTCTCGCTTGTTGTCCGCCAGACAGATTTCCCACCTTTCTGTCAATTGGCACGGTTAAATCAACCGCGTTCATTACTTTACTAATCTTACTCTTGATGTTCCCCGGAACATTTTTATATGCTTTTGCAAAATACTCTTCAATGGTTAAATCTAAATCTTGTTTATCAACCACTTGTAATGCCATGGCAATGGTCGCGTTATTGGTAATAAAAATGTTACCCTTAATGGGCATTAACTCCCCTTTTATTAATTTAAATATTGTACTTTTCCCGGCGCCATTTTGCCCCATTAAAGTTACTTTTGCTCCTTTGCGTATACTAAAACATACCTCGTCAAGCACTGGTTTTTTTTCTACATATTCAAATGTTACATTATCAACCCTTAAAATTACATCTTCCGCCATAATATTTATTTAGTTTAATGAATAATGAGCCTTTAAGGGGCTCGTTATCAACGTAATAATCTCACAATTTCGGACAATTGTCAAGAAAAAAACAGACGAAGGTTAAATATACTTTGTGTCTGTCTTGACTTTCCCGTATCGGTCTATCCCAATGCCACATAAGTGATCCTAAGCGACTACTTAACGGTTCTGCTGAGGGATGGGTCGGATATTCAAGAAATAATTGGTTCGGGCGATGGGGCGATGTGGGAACTATTATACAGCAGTCAAAAGAGCATATTTATATCCCAAATTTAATCTTTCAGAATAAATGAAATTCAAACTCCTTTTATTTTAATTAATAAATTTCTTATTTATTGTTGAAATTAAACTTCGTTAATCTACAATTATTTTTTTTCTGATTTTTTATTAAATTAATTTTCTTTTCTCGACGCCAACCTTTAATTTCGGATTCTTTTTGCCTC
>CAZAGY010000100.1:0-2608 GCA_964485025.1 uncultured Gammaproteobacteria bacterium | reverse complement strand
TTCACCGCTTAATCTATATTTTATTCTTGTCGTTTAGATGCTTTTTTCTATTATTAAGTTGTAAAGAGCCTCATAAATCAAAAGGCCGCTACCGAGCGGTCATTATTTCCTGTGCCTAAAATTGGCGCACATCACCCGCTTGGTTTTAGTAAAATAAGTCTTTTGACTTGCATAATCATTAATATATTTTTATGATATTTTATATACTATCAGAAAATTTCAAATTGTCAATTGTGGATAACTTTTTAAAAATTAAATTCTCTGTTTTGCTTAATTTTCGCTTGAGCTTCTAATTTTTTTTGGTATACACCCATATCATTATCCCAATCCGCTATAATATCGCCTTTGGACATCTCTTGTCCGTCGCCAAAACCCACTTTCTCTTTATATATACCATCCCTCACCGTTGCATATTTTCCGGCCACTAAAACATTAAAACCCATCTTTTTCAGTTCTTCTCCTATTATATAACACACTCTATCTTTATTTGAGAGGTCTTCATATCTGAAAGATTCTATTTTCCTCGTATCAACCAAAACTTGCGCTAAATTATTATTGCTGTCTATAAAGGTAACTTTCTGGCACCCATCGGGATCATGAAACTCCGAAGTGTAAAGATATGCCATACCCTTCTCATACTGATGTATCATACGGCCCCGTAAACTCTTTCTTTCATCGGACGGAACAATAATTTCTTTATGCATTCTTATGTATGTTTCTAAATCAGCCGCTCTGCCTTCTTTTTCCAACCTCTCTACTAAATTAGGCATTTCTTCCTTTCTCCCGACTAAAATCGCGGCTTGACCCTCAAAACCTTCATTATTAATAGCTTTTTTTTCATCGGATGAAAGCCCGGTTGAATTTTCTTTACTCATAATATAATAATTAAATTATTTATTTATATTATAGTTGAGTATAGAACAATTTTTCCAAAAAGTCAACGCCTAATTAAAAATAAAAATGGCAGCGGCAATCACTGTGGTCCAAAGGCCGTCCTTACTGCATTCAGCCGACTGGGTGATATTTCTGGTTCTAATTATCTTATTTGATGCTTTATAAACCTGTTCTCTTTCATTCCAGGCCGCATCGGGGTCAAATTCCAAACCCAAAATAGTGGCTAACATTGTCGCCGCCAAATCCTCAGCGTAATCACCTGCTTTCTTGTCTGTTTCACCAAAAGAATGATGTTCTGATAAATAGCCATGTTGATTTTTATCTCCCGGCTGCGCTAAACCAACCGAAGAGCAGATTAAACGGTTTGGTTCATTGGAACCCTGTCTAGCCATAACTGTAAAAACCACTTGCCCGGGTCGAAGAAATTTTTTTCCTTCCGTTTTGGAAATTATTTTGCAATGAGGAGGAAAAATGGAACTGACCGAAACCAGATTATATTCAGCAATTCCTGCCTTTCTTAAAGCCATTTCAAACGACTGCAAACATTCTTTGTGTTGACCCACGCCTTTGGTTAAAAACATTTTTTGCGGAACTAAATTTTGCATAAAAAAATAAAAATAATGCTCAATGTTCTTTTAAAACTGCTGATTATTATAATTATTGTTTTATTTTTTGTCAAACCTTGACTTTGTGATTTATAAATGGCAGCGCCCCTTGAATAAAATCTGAATTGAAAATAGTCGTAAAATCGAGCCATTCGGGTCTGCACGATAAAAAATAGTCGTGGCGGAGGGGGCGAGATTCGAACTCGCGATGGCGTTACTGCCCTAACAGTTTTGCCGGCCCGCTATAAAAATTTTAATGATTAATCTGTGCGATAAAGACAACCAATGTAATTAGGAAAAGCCAGCCGATAGTGTAAAAAAACATTTTTATCGCTTCGGATTTACGATTTTCAAAATATAACAAAAGCGGTCTGCCTAAAACAAGCATGCCGGTAATTGCGGCGGATAAAACAAAAAGCAATAAAAATGCCACCGGCGCCAAAAAATTATCCATTTTGCCGAATATTTTATCGCCGTTTCGTAAAATAAACGAAATACCGATGATATAAACGGCCACGCCGACAGCATTTAACAAACTAATAAAAATTGTTTTTTGGTTCTTCATATTTTAATTTTGTAAATTAGCAAGTGCAAAGATATCTCGAGAATCATATGGATCGCCCATTACCTCTGTATCGTGAACGGCCTGTCCGCCTCTGGCGGGACGTTGGAACTATAATCCAGGACAAAATGGGTATATTTATATCCCGGATTTAAAATAAAAAATACCTGACACTGTTTCCTCTTACTCTTAATCGTGAATTTTAACTATCCAAGACCGTAACCATAATACATTAGTCTATTATCCAAATTCAATATATCATAAAAAAGAAAAAAGAAAACCCTCGTCTTAATAAATTCTTTAATAAAAATGAATTTGCCAAAACGAGGGGAAAAAATTTAGGATTTAAGAAAAAACCCCAAAGAACAAGGTTGCAGAATCCGAAGCTACTTGCCGAGGCGAACCAACCGATAGCGACCGTCAAAGCGGCTGTCGAGCCAACCGAAGCCGAGAACCCACTTCTGAACGTAGTCAAGCCAGCTGAAACACGCGAAACAAAGGCTACCGTTCAGGTTGCGCCGAATGGTGCCGGCAAAGACCAGTACGA
>CAZAGY010000099.1:0-2662 GCA_964485025.1 uncultured Gammaproteobacteria bacterium | reverse complement strand
TAAATTTTTTAATTGTAAAATCAGATGCCTATTTTATAATAAATTCTTTTCTTTGTCTGAATTCCTCCTGCTTGCCGTTATTCCATTGCTTTACCGGCCGTAGATAACCCACGATCCTGGAATAAACTTCAGCCGGGGCTCCGCATTCCGGACAATTAAAATGCTCTCCGTTGATGTAGCCGTGATTGGGACAAATGGTAAAAGTCGGGGTCAAAGTAAAGTATGGAAGCCGGAATTTGCTAAAAACTTTCTTTATTAAAGTTTTTACCACTTCAACGTCGAAAATCCGTTCGCCTAAGAACGCGTGGAAAACGGTGCCCCCGGTATAACAAGTTTGCAATTCATCCTGTTCTTCCAGGGCGCTGAATAAATCTTTATCGCAATCAACCGGTAACTGACTTGAATTGGTGTAATAAGGGTCTTTTTCTCCGGCCGTAATTATATTAGGGTAAATTTCCTTGTCTTTTTTGGCTAAACGATAACTTGTCCCCTCCGCCGGTGTGGCTTCCAGATTATATATATTTCCCGTTTCTTTTTGGTAATCAACCAGACGTTCTCTCATAAAATCCAAGACTTTCTTGGCAAACATTTTACCTTCCTTAGTAGTAATATCTTTCTTCATAAAATTGAGTAAACATTCGTTCATGCCCACCAATCCAATAGTGGAAAAATGATTAGCCCAATAATTGCCCCTTAAATTTTTAATGTCTGATAAATAAAACTTGGAATAAGGATAGAGGTCTTTTTCCGTGAAACCCTCCAAGGCTTTTCTTTTTATTTCCAAACTTTCCTTGGCTAAATCCATTAAGTGAGTCAATTTTTTGAAAAAATCTTTCTCTGATTTGGCCAAATAGCCGATTCTCGGAAGGTTAATCGTCACCACCCCCACGCTTCCCGTCAAGGGAGCCGAGCCAAAAAGACCGCCACCGCGGTGATGAAGCTCTTTATTATTCAATCTTAAACGGCAACACATTGAACGGATATCTTCCGGATCCAGCTCCGAATTGATAAAATTAGAAAAATAATTGATGCCGTATTTGGCCGTTGCTTCCCAAATCGCTTTTAAGTTGGGGTTGTCCCAGTCGAAATCTTTGGTGATATTGATGGTTGGTATTGGAAAAGTAAACACCCTTTGGGTGGAGTCTCCGTCCATAATCACTTCATAAAAAGCCCGATTAAACATATCCATTTCCTTTTGGAATTTCCCGTATGTTTCTTCTTGAATTTTTCCACCGATAATTACCGGTGTCTTGGATATTTTTTTCGGTGGGACCAAATCCAAAGTAACATTTGTAAAAGGCGTATTCCCGGTGATAAATATTTTGCCCTTTCTTCTGGCGATAATTGTCTCGTTTTTCGTATTAGGACACCAAATAATTCCCCGGTAATTGATTTTTTTTACCTGATTAATATAAGTGTCTTTATGTTTAATGATTCTGATAATGTATCTTTCTTTTTTAGATAAAACATTATCCGGCTGGCGGACTAAGACGGTGGCACCGTAACCGGCGTTGACTATAACTTGAAACAAACCGTCCTTAATTTCTTTGTCAGTGGTGGTAATTTTACATTCCTCATGTCCGTCTCCCTTAATATATGTTTCTAAAAATAATCTGGCGGTCTCGATATCTGAATTAAGTATGACTTCCGGAATAAACTTAATGCCTTTGGTTTTGTTGCTCTTGAAATAACTTAAAATCCTTCTGGTGCCGGCGGCATCAAATCGAATCACATTACAATCCGCGCCCAGACCTTTTTGAATTCTTTCAGTGTATTTTAATTTTAATTCATGACACAAATAAACAATTTCTTTATAAGTTTCCTGATTTTTTTCTTTTGATTGATAAACGCTGATGCGTCCGCTGCCCCGACCACTTTTATCCATACTTCCCTCTGCTATTATCCAGGCTATTAATCTGACTGTGTTTTCATCCAATCTGTTGTTGCCAAAAACATTGCCCTCGCTGCCAACCGGCACCATAAACGGCGATTTCAGGTCTAAAACTTTTTCTATTTTTTCTAGAATATAATTGTCTGAATTGAACATCTTTCTCACCACCCTGTGTTCCGGAGAAATTAACTGATCGCTAATTCTATTTTTTAAATTATACATTACGCCTTCGTATTTTTCGGCAAAAATATTATTAACCGGCAAATATTCAATGTAACCCTTTTCAATATTGAAAGTGGCAATAATGCTGCCCTTTTTAACTTCATTATATTTTTTCCATCCATTTTCAGTTAAAATCTCCGTATCTTCAGAAACGCATTGAAATCCTACCCTGGTCGGGACATTGCAATTGAACATAAATTCCTGCATGGCCTGCTTCACTTGCGAATAATCTAATTTATCGTAATGAATAAAAGGAGCTAAAAAAGTATCAAAAGAAGAAACCGCTATGGCTCCGGCGGCTTCTCCCTGTAAAGTATAGAAAAAATTAACCAATTGACCCAAGGCCGAACGCAAATGCTTGGGGGGTTTTGAAGAGACTTTGCCGGAAACACCAGTAAAGCCTTTTAATAATAAATTCTGTAAACTCCAGCCGACGCAATAAGGAGCTAAAATACCCAAATCATGAACATGAAAATCCCCTCCTTCCGCCGCTTCCCTGATTTCCGGCGGGTAAACTTTATCAAGCCAATATTTTTTAGTCACGCCATT
>CAZAGY010000098.1:0-2949 GCA_964485025.1 uncultured Gammaproteobacteria bacterium | reverse complement strand
GTCCCCCATTGCCCGTCAATTGCGTTAATTATATATACATAATCAAACTCCAGACCCTTTGACTTATGAGCAGTCATCAGCCTCACTCTGCCGGGTGCATAAACACCCTCGGTTTTTACAAATATATTATGCTTATCTAAAAGGTCTAAATATTTAAAGAAGTCGTCCAACCTGCATTTTTTATTTTTCGTCACTAACGCTTTAAGTTTTGAAAAAAGGGCGTGAAGCTTTCTTATTTTTTCAATGGCAAGAGGTTTTGAAATAATATAATTTAAAAAACCGGAATCAGTGACAATCTTTTCAAAAGTTCTCAATGCGTCTTCATTCAGTGAAGATTTTTTCCATTGCCAAAGTTTATTTTTAATTTCACTTATTTTAGGCGAACAATTTTCTTGGTATGGATTTTTGGCAATCGAATAAATATCTGGAGCCGGCACCTGGAAAAAACTCAAATGAAGCATTTGAACCAAAGACTCACCCGATCCGAAGTTTTGGACTGCTTTTAAAATAATTCTTAATTTTAATATCTCCTCATCATTCATCACGTCCTGGTCGGACTCTATAACAAAAGGAATTCCCAGCTTATCAAAAATTCGAGCAATTTTAAAAGCATCTTTATTTTCCCTAAACAAAACGGCTATTTCTTCCGGATTCTTCAGCTCTTCGATGTCTTTCAAAATAGCCTTTCCAGTCAAATAAATTTCGCTTTCAGGATTTTGAAATATATTTAAATAAAGAGGAGTTTCCGTTCTTTGAGCTTTCGCTTCCAAATTACCCCCGGCCGAATTAATATTTCCGGCAACGTTTAAAATCATCTGGCTGGAACGGTAATTGTCTTTCAAAGAAATAACCTTCGTATTTTTATACAAATTTTTGAAGTAATTAAAATTTTCCAACGAAGCTCCCTGGAAACGATAAATCGCCTGTTTCTCATCTCCGACAATAAAAAGGTTAGGATTTTCATAGTAATTAGCCAATAACTCAAGAATTTTATTCTGCGCACTATTTGTATCCTGATGCTCATCCACTAAAATATAGAGATATTTTTCCTGCAAGCTCAAAAGCAAATCTTTATTGCTTTCCAAGGCCTTCATTACTTCCATTAACATATCGCTATAGTCATAAAATTTTAATTCACGAAGTTTTTCCTGATAAATTTTATAAATTTGAGCCAGCTCTTTATTTTTTTTAATCTGTTTTAGTTCTTCGGCATATTTCCCCTTCATTCTTCCTGTATATTTACCAGATTCGTAATAAAGATCATCTGTTGCCAAAAAAGACTTTTCATTTTCTTCGACTATAAGATCAAAAGCCTTGGGGGTTAAACCTTCTTTTTTTAACTCTTCAATCGAATGGAGAATGGGGCGGATATAATAATAATTATCTCCAAAAGGCCTCAAGGCTTTAAAGTTACTCGCGTCTATTATTTTTTCCAATATCTCAATCTGCTCAACTTCTGTTATATTTTCCGCTCCCGTTATATTCGAAAATTCATATGGATTATTTTTTATCGTCTCATTGGCAAATCCATGAAAAGTATTAATTGAAACGCTGTAAGCATCCGAGCCAATTATTCTAGCCAGTTTTTTCCTCATTGAGACAACTCCGGATTCGGTAAAAGTCAAAGCTAAAATCGCCTCCGGTGAAGCATCGGTTTTATCCAGAAGATTGGCAATTCGCATCGAGAGCAGATGGGTTTTGCCTGTTCCGGGCCCGGCAACAACTACAACCGGCCCCTCTATCGTGTCCACCGCCTCTTTCTGTTCAGAATTTAACTGAAAGTAAAGTTTCTTAAAGTTTTCGTCTAATTTCCCCATTTTATCCATCCTACCAAACTCCCCCTCCAAAAAAAAGAGCGGTCCGACTAAACATCAACGTAAATTAATGCTTGTAAACAAAAACTAGGTTTAGTCTAGCTTTTATCCTCTTCTCCACTATTGTTTTTCTTTCCGAAACCCTCAAAGGCTCTTAAAATTTCCAGAGGAACGGCAAATACTACTGTGTTAGATTTATCCGAAGATATATCATTAATTGATTGCAAAGTTCTCAAATGCAAAGCGCCCTTAGTTTCAGAAAGAATTTTAGCCGCTTGAGACATATTTTGAGCTGCTGCTAACTCTCCTTCCGAATTTATAATCACCGCCCGTTTTTCCCTTTCCGCTTCCGCCTGTTTGGCAATTGTTCTTTCCATATCGGCAGGCAAGCTGACATCTTTCAACTCCACATTGTTCACCTTCAGGCCCCAGGCATCCGTTTCTTTATCTACAATCTCTCTAATTCTTTCGGCTATCTTCTCTCTGTTTGCCAAAAGCTCATCCAACGTGGCTTCACCGACAATATTGCGCATAGTCGTTTGGGCGTATTGAGAGATCGCATAGCGAAAATCCTCCACTTCTAAAATAGCTTTGCTAGCATCCGAAACTTTGTAGTATATAACTGCGTTAACCATAACCGACACGTTATCACGGGTTATCGCTTTTTGATCGGGCACATCCACTGCTTTAACCCTTATATCTACTTTTTTAAAACCCTGAAAAATTGGCGCCACCAACCGCCAGCCAGGCTGCATAATCCCCGAAAATCTTCCCATTGTAAATCTGACCCCTCTTTGATACTGGTCAATTTGCTTTAGGCTCGAAAGAAACAAAACCACCAGAACCACTAAAACAATATAAAATATCGGCATATATTTATTGATTAATTTTTTTAATTATATTTTTCATATTCTAAACAATAACATCTTTTCACCATATGGACCAAAAGCTAATCCTAAAAGTTAATTTAAGAATCTTATAAAATATTGCTTTGGAATCAGTTCGCGTTTTACAGTTTCAGCCCATTCGACATCCTTTTCAGAAAATCTTTTAATCTTATCTCCATCTATAAACAAAGGGTCAATAATTCTTGATTTGCAAAAAACGCTAGTTTGATAGTTGTTCGGGTCATTTA
>CAZAGY010000097.1:0-2990 GCA_964485025.1 uncultured Gammaproteobacteria bacterium | reverse complement strand
TGCGTCGGTAATTGAAAGCCGTAAGATTTAATCCCGGATGATTGATTTGGGAAGAATGCCAGATGGGAAATGGGTCGAGATTATAGTTTTCAAGCACGCCGTAGAGAAAGGCCTGAAAATTCCTGTTTTTTATAATCTCTTTGATTTGTTCAGGGGGAATAATAATCAACTTGACTTTTATGCCCACGTTTTGCCAAGATTTTTGGATCAGTTGACCGATTTTTACAAAGTCAGGTTGGTCAACCGTAGTCAAGGAAATTTCCAGTATTTTGCCGTTTTTTTCATAAAAGCCGGAATTATTTTTCCAGTTAGCCAGAGTTAATAAATTTTCCGTTGTTTGCGGCTGATAGTCATAACTTTTTATTTCCGGGTTGTAAAATATTGAGTGGGGAAGTATCGGTCCGTTGATGATAATACCCTGTTCATTAAACACTTGATGAAAGATGTCTTGTTTCGGCGTTAAATAAGCCAAGGCCTTTCTGACAGATTTTTCTTGCAGATAATTAATTTCATTTTCAGTTTGCGAGTTTCTAAGATTAAAAAAAATGGCGGTGTAATAAGATAGGTTAAACTGGTAATATTTCAGGTCGCTGATTTGTAATAGATCTTGCCCCAATTGTTTAGGTGAATAATTCAATCCTTCTATTTCTCGATTTTTTAATCCTTGAAGGGCCTGTTCAAAATCAAAATAAAAATTAAAACTTAAATCTTTAATAAATGGCGATCGGCTGTAAGATTTTCCATTAGCCTCCAGGTTATAAAATTTAATGCGGTTTTCGGGGTCTTTAGCCAAAGAGACAAATTTATATGGACCGGATCCGACAGGCTTTAAATTAAATTCTGATTGGGAAAATTCTTCAGGATTGATTTTATCCCAAACATGTTTGGGTAAAATACCCAAAGTCAAGACTGACCAAAAATCAGGAGAAGGACTGTCAATTACGAACTCAAGACAGTTTTCGTCAATTTGATTGATTTGAACATTTTTTAGTTTTTCAAAAAGAGGATTTTTAAAAATAGGATTTTTAGCCAGGGAAAAAGTAAAAATTACATCTTCAATGGTCAAATTTTTTCCGTTATGCCAGAAAATATTTTTTTTCAGGCAAAAAATATATTCTTTTTGCTCCGGATTGAAGGAAAAATCTTCAGCCAGATCCGGTTGAAGTTCCAAATTTTGGCTAAATTTTAATAAGCCCGAAAAGACCAGATTAGTTAGAGTTAAGTCAATATCGTCTACGGCTAAAATGGGGTTAATGAATTTCGGCTGACCAACCAGACCTTCAATGTATTTTCCTCCGATTTTAGGGACAACTCTTGAATTGGCAAAATAAAAACGGCCGACCAGTAAGATTAAACAGACGACAATTATTAGTGAAAGCAGCTTAATAAGGTTTTTTTCTTTTAAAGAAACAACTTGGTTAAGATATTTTAGTTGTTTAAAACTGGGAAAATTTTTCAGTTTTTTCCGTTCCGGTCGTTTTAAAAAAGAAAAAAATTTAAATAATTGAATGGGCATGAAGATTTATTATTGAGCAATGACTAAGCGGAAAACTCCTAAGCCGAGAAAGACAACAGTCAGAATAATCGTAATGATAAAGATGCTTTTTTCTAAACCCCTTTTTGTGTGATAACCTTCTCCGCTGCCGCCAAAAGCTGATGATAAACCACTGCCTCGCTGTTGCAGGACGACGGAAATAATCAAAAGGACAGAAACGATAATTTGAACAATATTTAATATTTTTTGCATATAAATTAATTAATGAATTATTTTAGTTGCCAAATAAACATTTTTTAACAAATAAGCTACGGTCAAGGGACCGATCCCGCCGGGAACAGGGGAGAGGTAGGGCGTTTTTAGATGAACTCCGAGATCAATATCGCCAACAGATTTTCCTTTAATCCGATTATAGCCGACATCAATAATAACTGCATTTTTTTTTATCATTGAGGACTTGATAAAATTAGGCGAGCCCAGAGCTACTACTAAAAAATCAGCTTTTTTAACTTTATCAACCTTAAGGTTTTTTAAATTGATAACCTCGGTTATCAGCCCCATTTTTTCAAAAATATTCTTTAAAGGCAGGGTAAAAACCGGATTTTTTCCTAAGATGACCGCCTTTTTATTTTTAAAAGTTTTTTGACATTGAACCATTAATTTCAAGATTGCTTGATAAACAGGGGAAATAAATTTTGTTTTTGACCCGAAACCGTCAACATCTTTTTCTGCCGCAATGTTTTCCACCAGAGTATCGGGATCGAATTTTTTAGGCAGGGGCATCTGAACAATCAAGCCATGAAAGTTTTTATCCCGATTTATTTTTTTAATTGAATTAATTATTTTTTGCTGAGAAACAGTAGCTGAAAAGGATAAAAGTTTGAAGTTTATTCCTAATTGTTCGGCCGCCGACTGTTTTAATTTGACATAGATTAAAGAACCGAGGTCTTTTCCAATTAAGATAACCGCCAGACCCGGTTTCAGTTGGTTTTTTTTTATTTTGTTTTTTAATTGTTCTCTAATTTTTTTGGCCGTTTTTTTGCCGTCCAACATTTTAAATCTTTAGATTAGGATAAAGCGGATGAGCTCGAGTCAATTCTTTAACTGTTTTAGCTATTTTTTGAAGGATTAAAGGTTTCTCAATATTATAGATTACCCGGCTGATTAATTGGCCGATAATTTTCATTTCTTTTTCCTTAAAACCCCTGGTAGTTAAAGCCGGTGTGCCCAGTCTGATACCCGATGGATTAAAAGGCGTTCGCGAATCATAGGGAATCATGTTTTTATTCACGTAAATACCGGTCTCTTCCAAAGCTTTTTCCGCTTGTTTGCCGGTGATTCCGATTTCAGTTAAGTCCATTAAAATTAAATGGTTATCAGTACCTCCGGAAATTAGCTTCAAGCCGTTGTCTTTCAATGATTGGGCTAAAATCTTGGCATTTTGAATGACTTGTTGAGCGTATTTCTTGAAACTCGGCAGAGATGCCTCTTTTAG
>CAZAGY010000096.1:0-3001 GCA_964485025.1 uncultured Gammaproteobacteria bacterium | reverse complement strand
CAAAATTTTGCCCATCAGGCGTATAAACCAATTGCCAGGTCGCCGTATAATCACCAAGCTCAAAAGGTCCAATAATATTAAATGAGAATTGCGCGATTTGGCCAGCCGGGGTCGGCGACAATGAAATAACTGGCCTAAGCCGCGTTGACCAGCTGGGATGATATAAATCTTTTGAGGTTTGATTAAAAACATTAAACGAAACTTGTTGTACTGGCTGCCAAGCGTCAGTGCCGATATTTTTTACGCTTATGGAAATTTTCTTTTCTTCGCCGGGCTGAAGGTTGATGGTTTGATTTTGAGAAATAATTTGCGCTGCGAAGATTGGCGTTGACGATGGACTAGAATCATTATCTGCAGGATTAATGGCGGGTAATAAATTATCTGTCGAAAAATCGGGGGCAAAAAAATGCGTCACGGTTTTCGTGACGCCACTCCAAACATCAGTCAATGCGCCCAGCACTATTTTCCACCAAGATTTATCCGGCATTGGCGCGGGTTGACCGCCGCCCTGCTGGGCGTAAATGTGATTAGGGTCGTAAACTTGATTGTCTGAAACATACCAATTGCCGGCCAAAAAATTCGTGTACTCGGACATCGGCTCCGGCTTATAGGCGAGCAATTTTCCGTCGGCCTGTTTTTGATACACGGCAAAATGGAGATGGGTGCCTGGGTATTCGGGACAAGAAGAGCCAGAAACGTTACCACTTCTACCCATTTCGCCGATAACCCGCCCCTGTTCAATAATCTGGTCTTGATTAACCAACAAAGAACCTGGAATCATGTGCGCATAACGTGCGATTAAGTCATTGCCACTATCAATCATGACTGTTGTCCCATAGCCACCATTATAGCCGTCTTGAGCTGCTAATATTATCTTTCCACCAGTTGCTACTAGAATCTTTTTACCATAAGCTTCGCAACCATTTTGCGTAAAATCTAAAGCATATTGATCTTTTGATCCGCTTTTGTGGGTGGGGAGAGTGTTATATCCTCGAGTTATAATAAAATTATTGCCCTTCTCGTATGGAAGTTTCAAAATTAAAACGTCAGCAGAAGCAACGCCAATACAAAAAATAACTAAAAATAAAATTAAAAAAATTAACTTCATCGTCTATTTAAACTTAATAGATAATAAGTATGAATCAAAATTATCTAAACATTTTTGAGCGTTATCACCCCTCGGATAAATAATAAATTCATAAAATTTTTGCCCAAAGGTCACGATGGCGGCGACAGAATAACCATTCTCCGCTGTATCAAGCGTTCTTTTAATGCCGTCTTGCCCGCCAATGCTAATGTTCTCTCTTTTGTCTAATTTAATTGTCATAAATGATTCATTGGTCTTCGCCTCATCACGATTTAGCCACTGTTCAATACTAAGTCCCTGTAAATTAGCTATAGTATTTACCTCCATCTTACAGAATTCATTTTGAGAGGCCGCAGAATTAATATCATTAAAGCTTAAATAGCCCGCACTTGGTTTTTCAACATTCCACTCCTTCGGAATCGTCACCTGATAACCGTCGGTCAGATTTTTGACGATTTTATTATTACCCTGCACAATAACCTGAATATCCGGGGCCTTAACGGTCGGGCCCTGATTATTTTTTCTGACCGCAATCGCCTGCCAAATAAAATAGGCCGCGCCCAAAATCACGGCCAAAATAAAAATTAATAAAATCTTGCTAAACGGCTTTTTCATATTTTAAAATAGATTTAATTATAATCAACGATTTTACTATAAAGATAAGGTGGTTTGTCGGGCGTATTTTAACTTAAAACTTTCAGGAATATTTTTTATAAAAATCTTTTCTGTTTTTCTATTATCTTTTTTTTGAGTCCCGTATTTGATGTGATGTTCAATGTCATTGCTTTTACAAAACTTGATTACTGCCTCGGCGCAATTCTGATAAAAATCCTCGTTATATTTGAATTGGCTTGATTTTGTATTGTAATTTAACTTGCCAAAAATAATTTTATCCACAAATGAAATCTCTTTCAAAATTTTTAATAAATCTTGCGGCACTAAATTCGGCGTAGGATACGGCTCCATACTAATCCAAGTTTTTAAACCCTTATCGTGTAAATACTTCAATGATTTAATCCTGTCTTTGTAGGGGGCCGAATACGGTTCAAATCTTTTCTTAAACCCAGCGTCTAAAGACACGAGGGTAACTCCGTACTCATTGTTATCGCCGTATTTTTTGGTATCAACTAAGGCCTTTGGATAAATTCCTTTTGTCAGAACAACGCAGCGAATATTATCTTTATTTAACCTCTCAATTATCTTTAAGGTTAAATCGCCAACCTCTGGATATTTATACATAAATGGATCGGTGGAAAAGCATAAATGCACAAATTTGATTCGATCTTTATATCTCGGAATTTCTTTATCTAATAATTCCAGAGCGTTAGCCACGATTTTCGGCTGCAGCCATTCTTTATAATTTTTAATAATCCCACATCTTATTTTCATCATCATCGCATAACAAGGAAATGTGCAGCCATGCGAACAGCCCTCAACATGATTAAGGCAATAATCGGCATATTCCACCCCGCTTTTATACAGCAGCGTTTTACGAAGTATTTTTTTCATATCTAAATTATATCATTTTTTATCTAAAATTACTACCTCTTTTGATTTTTTCAAAATGACCAAATATGGATTCTATAATATCCTTAGCTGTCTTGTTGTGTCCAACATAAATTAAACAGTAAAGTGGTGCATTATTCGAATTACGCATGATTAACGGTCGCGAAACACAAGGAAAAATTGATTTTAATCTTTGAACAAAATAATCACTCAATTCTTTGCTGTCAATGGGGTTTTTCGTTTTAACGCTGCCAAAAAGAGTTGCAGTATCCCTATATGCTATTCTTTGCCAATCGTCATTGCCCCAAAATTTAGTCATCATCTCTATGCGTCTTTCGGTGAGCTTGTCGGGATTATTCAACAAGCAAGCTCTATTCATTGCCATAATAGGCATGTTTAAAATAATTT
>CAZAGY010000095.1:0-3060 GCA_964485025.1 uncultured Gammaproteobacteria bacterium | reverse complement strand
AAAATCAGTAAATTTTTAAATAAAGATGAAAAATTGAAATTACTTTTTAACAGAATGAATAACAGAGTTAAAATTGTCAACGACCCCGATAGTTATGATTCCAGCGTTTTTTGCAAATCAAGAGTCGTTGACCCCTTGTTTAGACAAGGGACTGAGGTGAAAAGAGTATCCGAGGTTGATAAGGATTGGGATGATACAATCAAGCGGGAATCAAAGCCGAAACAGTATTTTTTAAGATTTGAAAGTGTTTAGGCGTTTGACACCCAAGTATATAGATGACCGGGAGCTGAATATTAATTTTATCGCTTCCAAAATCGCTATTTGCCATTTGGGAAATTATTGTACCTGCCGGAAAATACTTCATTCCGTCAACCTGCGTAATTGAAATAAAATTTAGAGTCGGATTTAAACTATTATGGTTAAAAAATTGGGGAAAACAGATTAAATGCGTTTTAACTTTGAAGAAATTTTAAAGAAAGAGCCAAAATTCCGTTCTCAACAGATCAAACGAGCGGTTTTTCGCGGTTTGATTGAAAATTGGGACGAAGCGCAAGTTTTGCCGAAAGAATTAAGAGAAAGACTGCGGGAAGAGGCCCCATTGGATATTGAAGCAAAAATTTTTGTTTTTGACGACGAACAAACAATCAAAGTTTTAATAACCCTGGAAGACGGATTTAAAATCGAAACGGTTTTAATGAGATATAAAGACAGAAATACGGTTTGCGTTTCTTCTCAAGTCGGTTGTTCGTTAAAGTGTTCGTTTTGCGCCACCGGCAAACTGGGCTTTCAAAGAAATTTAAATAGCGATGAAATTGTAAGTCAGGTTTTGTTTTTTAGCAGGTATTTGAAAAAAGACGGGCAAAGGGTTTCCAATGTGGTCTTTATGGGAATGGGAGAGCCGTTTTTGAATTATGAAAACGTGGTAAAAGCCGTTAGGATTTTAAATGATAAAGATGGTTTGAATATCGGCATCAGAAAGATTTCCATTTCCACCGCGGGTATAACAGAAGGAATAAAAAAATTAGCGCAAGAAAATATTGATGTCAATTTGGCGATTTCTTTACACGCCCCCAATGATGAATTACGTAAAAAATTGATGCCCATTGCTGAAAAATATTCCATCAACGAGGTTTTAAAATCGGTTAATGATTATATAGGACTCAGTAATCGTAAAGTAATGTTTGAGTATATCATGATAAGAGACGTTAATGATTCCAACGGACGCGCGGAAGAGTTGGCAAAATTGATGAAGCATAAATTGTATATGGTGAATTTGATTTCATACAACCCGACGGGGATATTCAATATTTCTTCAGCTGAGCGGATTAAAAAATTTAGAGAGATTTTAGAGGAACGAGGGATAGAAGTGACGCAGCGTTATAAATTCGGTAAAGGCATTAAAGGCGCTTGCGGGCAATTGGCAGGGCGTTAGCAGAACTAAAGTAAGGTTAAAATAAAAGAGCGGCCAGTTTGTCGCTCTTTTAGTTTCTGGTTTACCTTTTTGCCTATTGCCTATTGATAGAAATTCTCCACGTCTCCAAGGTGAAAAAAATCCCATTCCACCCCCTTTTGCAGGGAGTTTTGCGTTTCAAGAGCTTTCAAAAGGTAATACTGATACGCGTCCATTTCAACCTCCATTTGTTTTTTTAAATTGTTTTAATTTTTTTATTTATTGGATGTAAATAAAAAGCCCCGGCGTTTTTACCGAGTCTATTTTGAATTATCCTGTATTTTATTTTCTAATTTTTAAAACATAACAGACCCGGCTTCTTGAGGCCGACAATAAGCAAGACACCTAAAATAATCTGGTGGAGATTGCCTGTTTTTATTGTTCTTGTCTTTATTACCGAGTCCATTTACTTTTTAGTTTAAGAAATATTTAATAGAATTATTATGTGGTTTTATTTATTTTTGTCAATTAAAAAATTGTGTATAAAATTTATTCCACTTTTATTCTGATGGTCTCCCCGATTAAGGTTTGGTTATTTTCGTCCGTTATCTCAGTCCAGACTTCATGCTCACCTTGGTCGGCCATAGGCCAGGGAAACTTGATGGCGCCACTGGCTTCAGGGGTAAAAACGGTGCCGATCAAGGAAGTGTTTAAGGTGGCAAGATTTTGAGAGAAGAATCGGATGGTTTTTATTTTTTTAGCCGGGGCAAGAACAATAAGGTCAAGGGGGAAGTCGTTTTGAGACATAATTTGGTTGTCTTTGGGGTTTGACCAGGAGATCGTTTCCTTGAAGAATTGGTCAGTGATGATTCTAATGGTTTTGTTTTTGCTGTTTTCCGCGTCATCATAGGCGGTGACGGTCAGATTGTGCTCGCCAATATCAATTCCGGAGAGATTGATAGAACAATAATACGGGGGCTGATCCCCGGGATTCATTTGAATAACCGCTAAAGGAATATTATCAATTCGGCAAATTATTTTATAAATTCCCCGGGGAGCCTGAGCGTTTATTTTTACTTCAAATAATTGATTATTGATAGTGAGGCCGGCGGGAGGAAAAGATATTTCCACCTCGGGCTGGTTTAAGGGAATATGAACGTCATCATACTCTATGGGAGGAATATTAAGATTTCCCTGTTGTTCTCCCAGCCATTTTTTGATTCCTTCCTGCCAACGTTCGTATTGGGGGTCAAGAGACGGATTTTCCGGCATGGGACCCAAGGGGTCGTCTTTGTTGATATAATAGAGGATGGGATAATAATTCTTGAATGTTTTTTTGATTTTTTGGGAATCAGGGGTTAGTTCAGTGGCCAGTTTTCCTGAAGTCTTATCAAGTTCCAAAATAATTTCATCCGGCAACTCTCCCCTAAGAATCGGTTTGTTGACTTCCGTATGGTCGGGAGGGGTAAAGGCCTTAACCAATGTCTGGTTCAGTGCTTTGGACATAAATTCCCGCCAGATAGGCGCGGCTATTTGGGAACCGTCGGCCTTATTGGCCATTGCTTCATTGCGGTTATTGCCCACCCAAACCCCGGTTACCAGATCAGGCGTATAACCGATAGTCCAGGCATCGCGAAAATCATTAGTCGTTCCGGTTTTAGCCGCCACCG
>CAZAGY010000094.1:0-3093 GCA_964485025.1 uncultured Gammaproteobacteria bacterium | reverse complement strand
TCCTGATCTTCGTTTTAGGAACGTCTTTCTTAATTACTCCTTTGCACATGAAATTCCGGGATTTCGAACACATCTGGGACGTTCTCATCCAAATGTTGTTCTGGCTCAGCCCCATCGTTTACACGGAAAAATTAGTTCCCTCTTCCTATTTGAAGTGGTATATGTTGAATCCCCTGTCTAGAATCGTAGTGGACACGAGGAACATAGTCATTTACCAATTTTTACCCGATCCGAAACAAATCATAATCACCACCGTTTTCGTTTTAGTCATATTCTTTCTCGGTCTCCATATCTTTAAAAAACACGGGCGAAGCCTTTTGGAAAACCTATGATTAAAATCAAAAACCTCAGTAAAATATATAAAATACCCCATGAACGCAAAAACACTCTTTTTGAAACGATTTTAGGGTATATAAAAAAACAAATGGACGTAGAAACGTTCTATTCTCTAAAGAACATAAATCTGGAAATAGAAGGAGGAGAAATCGTCGGCTTAATCGGCAAAAACGGCAGCGGAAAAACGACGCTTTTAAAAATCCTGGCGGGCATTATCCTTCCCAGTGAAGGTTCGTTTTATTTAAAGGGAGAAGCAGCTCCGTTTTTAAGCCTGGGAATAGGCTTTCACCAGGAATTGACGGCCAAGGAAAACCTTTATCTGTACGGCGCCATCCTCGGCATTCCGCAACAAAAAATAGAACAATCATTGGACCGAATCTTCGACTTCGCCGGCGTGGAACGTTTTCAGGATATGAGATTAAAAAATTTTTCATCGGGCATGCAGGTCCGCCTGGCTTTCTCCATGATCATCCAGACCGACCCCGATATCCTCCTGATTGACGAAATATTCGCCGTCGGCGACAAAGACTTCCAGCCTAAATGCATTTCCTATTTCAGAAAACACAAGGAGAACGGGAAAACTGTGATATTCGCCAGCCATGACCTCCATATCATCGAGGAATACTGCGACCGGGTGATCCTTCTCCATAACGGAAACGTACTGATGTTCGACCAGCCGGAAAAAGTTTTGGAAAGATATAGGGAGATATAAGTAAATTATTCCTTAAAACGACTAAATAAATAAACCGATGATCCATTCGGCGTAGGAAATTCCGCTTCTAATTTCCATTGTTCCGGATGTTGCCAAATCCAATCCTTCAACTGACGGCGAGATTCTAAATCCTTAATATAAAATGGACCAACATCAGCTTCTTTTTCAGGAATAAGCGCAAGGCCAGCCCCATCAATAAATTCCAAAATCTCCTTTGTTGTCTTGAATTCGGAAATAAAGCCAGTTGATTGTAAATTATAATAATATTCGCCATTGACCAGATATAAATTTCTGTCCAAGGCAAGATTATTATCATTCAGTTCCTCCCAATTAACGATCATCAGGCATTTTTGGTATCCTTTATCGGACGCAATTTGATAAAGTTTTTTTGTTATATCCCTATTTGGCCATATATCTTTCCTGGTAGGATAAACCGGATATGAATCAAGCCCTATCCATTCTATGTCTCCGAATACAGATATCTTGCTTTTTAAAACAAATTCGTTATGGATCGGCCAACTAAAACTGTTATTCAAATAGAAAAATCCCCAGAAAACGGCCAGAATCGAAACAAGCGTCATGCGCCACATTTTCTTCAGATGGTCAAGTTCTATCGTCATAATAATCACCGCCACTGACAATAAAGGCATAACATATCGAAAATCCTTATTGGGAATAATGGTAAAAATTACGTAATTCAATAGCAGCCACCAGGTTAAACTTTTTCCAGTTTTATCTTTACACCGACGCAACCAATTAATAAAGAGAACGATAAAAATCAAAGCGGGAATCGGCTGAAATTGATGTTGAATAAACAACCTAAAATAATGAATCCATGTTTGCCAGTCAAGTAAATTCATCGGGTCATTCAGTTCTCCTTGTTTATTCGCGACAGCAATATTGTAATAAATGTTATTCCAATTAATCAACCACCACCAACTGATTGATAATAACCATAATCCGCCTCCCAAAAATAAATTCTTCAATTGTTTAAAATCCCTATCTTTAAACCAGAAGACTAACGATATCACCCCCATGGGGAAAAAATAAATAAATCCGTTAATCTTGGTCAAGGAAGCTAATAACAACATTAACCACCATCCCCATGAAAATTTTTTATCTTTTAAAAACTCTGATTTCACCCAAAACCACAATCCCCAAATGACAATCGCCGTTAACGGTAAATCTAATAAAAATTCCCGGGAAATGCTATAGATAACCGGTATAAAAAGAAAAAAAATCGCCGCTAAAACGGCCATTTTTTCTTTTACAAACTCTTTCGCCAATTTATAAATTCCGAATGTCGCTAAAATCAAAAAAAGAGTATTAATAAAACATAAGTAATCAAGTCCGAAATCGAAAAATATGCCGTAGATTCCAGTAACAAAATAAATCAGCGGTGGATAAGCGCCGAATTTTTTAATCAAATCAGGGAAATTAATCTTTTCCTGTCCGATCAGCCATTTCTCTGCCGTTATGGATGATCTTAAATGGGCCGCCTGATCCCAGGCCGGCGGAGTCTGATCAATTGATAACCAGACAATATTAATAATTATATGAATTAAAATCAGAATAATCAAGACATATTTTGGCAGATTATGATTCCTGATATCCATAAATAATAATTGTTTTATTCTCAAATACCGATTTTAAGAAAGGGCATTCATTCTGATTGACTGATTTATAAAGAATCAAAAGCTGGTAATTCCCCTCCTCCATAATTTCTTTTAAATTTTTACAACTATTATATATCATCATCTCATAATATCTATTCATTTTACCACCAGTTAAACCGCTATGGAGTAGAGTGGCTTTAAAACCTGATAAAGGAGTAATAATCGACCCTATTTCCGGTGGATGCAGGACTTTTTTATTTTTATCTTGAAAATCTTTCAGATAACTCATAGCCTCTATCACGTCATTATTCCGGAAATTAATCAATAGAGAAGGGTTAAGGGTATCGTCAGACAAATTAAGATAGAAGATAAAAGTATGCGAAACGGTAAGAATGAGAATAATGATATAAATTAAAAGGGCTAGTTTCT
>CAZAGY010000093.1:0-3251 GCA_964485025.1 uncultured Gammaproteobacteria bacterium | reverse complement strand
GATCGGCAGCGACGGTCTGCCGGTTATTGCGTATTACGACGCTACCGATACTAATCTTAAATTCATCAAATGCAGCAACGCGACTTGCGGTTCCGGCTATACTATAGTTACGGTTGATTCATCATTACACGATGTGGGGAAGCATACCTCTCTCGCTATTAGTAATGACGGTCTGCCGATTATTACGTATTACGACACCACTAGTAATGATCTTATGGTTAGTAAATGTGGTACTCTTGGATGTAAACTAAATCAAAATTGGAATTTTTTAGGACAAATACAAAAAATAGATTGGCAAGGAAATCTATTTGAATGGGAAGATGGAGTATTCTATAAGTTGGCAACTGATGGATCAATAGTAACAGTATCTGATTCCTGCACTAGCTCTGAGTGTTTTGACGATCATAAATCAGGGCTTAAAGTGGTGTATGACGAAACATTAGGTGAATATCGTTGGCATGTATTTTCTTGTTATTGGGGGTTCGTTTATGAGTATTGTTTTACTGCCCTTTTTATAGACTATAGTGCTTGGTATGCGTGGTACATGCCTCCTGCATATAGTGGAGATTAAAATTCAATATAATAAAATTTTGGGGAGACCTCGAAGATCTCCCCATTGTTTTTTCAGAACCATATTATTTTTCTAAAACCATTTTTTTACAGAGTCTTTTCCGGTCTGTAATCAATTGGTAGATGTACACGCCGCTGGCGACGGAATTTCCGTTGTCGCTTTTCCCGTCCCAAGTTAAGGCGTAAACTCCTGGTTCCTGGTTTTTTTGAAACATTTTAACCATTTTGCCGGCGATATCATAAATAGCGATTTGCACGGCGTTTCTGGTAGAAATTTGATATTCAATGGTCGTTGCTGAATTGAATGGATTAGGGAAATTTTGGGCCAGGCTGATATTATCCGGCAGAGGAGTGGGTTTGGGGTCAATGGAATCTCCGGGCAAGTAGGTTTTTAAAACCCAAGGTTTATACCCACTTTCGCTAAGACCTCCGCCGATCAATATGGAGCTGTCTTGCGTTAAAATGGCTTCAAAGGCCCTTGTTCTTTGCCATTTTTGCTTGTATATCAGATTCCCTAAAGTGTCGGTTTTGACAATATAGGTTTCTGGATACACATAAGGATACGAGTAAGGCTGGGCTATAACTACGCCGACATACTCATTGTCGATTTCCCAACAGTTGATCATCTGAGCGTAGTTGGTGTCTTGAAGAACATTCTCGTTAAACCAGACAATATTTCCCTGCTTATCAAGTTTCATCAAAGCGGCGCCGTCCGGTCCGTTCTGGTATGACGTATTACAAGCTAGATATCCGTTCGACAACTTTATTATGGTCGCATTACCAGCAATGAATGAATGCTTAGGTTCAGGATATGTTTTTTGCCAGATAATCTCGCCGTCTTCCCTGAATTTTATTATTCCGCTCTGTTGGTTGTTGTATGAACCGCGTATGTTACCCAAAGCGATGATGCAATCATCGTCTTTAGCAATGGTTTGTACGTAAACATCTCCTTTTTCCGGCAGGTAAGATTTTTCCCAGATAATTTCCAGATTTTGATTGAATTTTACCAGGGAAAAATACGAACCACTGTAACCACTGCCGTTTGTCAGGAATCCCAGGGCCGTATAGGTGCCATCTTCGTTTTGGATTACGTCGGACAGCCCGCCATCATAGTATCCGTCCGGTTTCCAGACTTTTCTTTTTACCTCATTTCCTAAGCTATCCGCTATCATCAAAAAATAACTGTCGTACGTACTCCCGGCTATTAATATTGCTTTTTCACCTATTGGAAATATTTTTCCCGGATAGGTATGATTACTGATGCGGTATTCTTTGTGCCAGATGATTTCGCCGTTTTCTTTTTTTACCTTAAAAATATTCATCTGGTTCTGCTTGCCTAGGTTGGCGTAAATATAACCGTCTTCCGTTTCGCAAAGTTTCCAGATGCCACAGCCGGATTCTGCAACTTCATCGTATTCGCGTTCCCAAATTTGACCTGTGATTGTGATAGCTAGAACAAATAATACGGTTAAAATACTGATAAAATGTTTCGTTTTCATGATTTTTCCTCCTTTTATTTTTGTAAAGATCGAATTTATTTCATCTGTTAGTATTAAAGCATATTTTTAGCCTTTTGTCAATACTCCGTATATGATGGGCCTATCTGCATTTTAATTTAATTGATTTTGTCTTATAATAAAAGGATGTCGGATATAAAAGGAAAAATTCTACTCATTACCTTGATAATTATCGCGGTTTTTGTCGTTTTAGTTCCCCGTTTAATGGTCGCCTCGGAAGGATTTTATCCCTATCCTCTTCATGATGACGAGTGGCAGCATTACACTATTGCCATGTCTCTGAAAGACAATTTTTTTCAACCAACAGTCTTTTATTATCAGGAACCGGAAAAGTTTATCGACGGAAGCCCTTTATTTCATTGGTTTTTGTTTTTTCTCCAAAAATTAGGATTTCAACCTCAAGATTTCTATATCCTGCCCGTTTTACAGGGAATATTTTTTATCGTCGTTTTCTTCCTCCTTATTTCCGCGTTTTTTAATGATTATCGGGTCGGTTTCACCGCTTCCCTGTTGGCTTTATTTGTCAGGAGCGATATTAAGGTTTTAGGGATTTTATTTTTTAAGCCGTTCTTTGTGGGCTTTATTTTTTTCCTTCTGACTTTATTGATTTTACATAAAAGAAGACACATCACGCCCCCGTTTTTAATCGTTTCCTTAATCGTTTTTCTATATTATCCACCCATTATTCTGCTTTCGATGATTTACGTTTTTGTCTATTTGTGGATCAATCGGGGGACAAATAGGAGAAATTTATTTTGGATTGTCTTTTTGACTATTTTTGTTTTTATTTTTGGAATCTTCATAACGAAAGGAGACCCGTCTTTATTGTTCAATAAGATTATTTATAAAAATTTCTGGAGCGGGTTCAGTAAGATAAATTTAATAAAATATCTGGGAGTTCCCTTAATCGTTTTCGGAATTCTGGGGATCGCCAAAACCATAAAGAACAAGGAATTATTACCCCTTCATTCCGTATTCGGATTTTTCGTTTTGAATTTTATTATGACTATATCGACGGGATACAGTTTAGGCTTCCATTACGTAAGAACGTTTTATCTCGGTGCGCTTATTTTTTCCATATATTCCGGTTACGGCGTTTGTTTTGTTTTTGAGCGTTTGGAGAAGAAGGTGAAAAAGAAACTAGCCCTTTTAATTTATATCATT
>CAZAGY010000092.1:0-3282 GCA_964485025.1 uncultured Gammaproteobacteria bacterium | reverse complement strand
GTTTGCCGTAATCGTTGAATTTTTTTATGTCGTAATAATAACCATCGCTTATCATATAAGCGTATTTTTTTTCCAGCAACGTTTTTACCTGTTTTACTATTTTTTGGATATAATCAGTGGCTCGGGCATATTTATCAACTGCGGTAATGCCGAGTTTTTTTTCGTCTTGATGGTAGTATTCTTCAAATCGTTCGGCTAATTCCAATGGCGCAATATTTTCTTCTTTGCTTCTTTTTATGATTTTATCATCAATATTAGTGATATTTTGAAGATAAAAAACGTTGTAGCCGACATACTTTAAGTATTTTACAATGACATCAAATTGAATATAGGTTTTAGCGTGGCCGATATGCATATAATCATAAACAGTCGGGCCGCAAACAAAAAAATTAACCTTTTGTTTTTCAAGAGGAACGAAAATTTCTTTTTTTCTTGACAAAGTGTTGTAGACGACTAGAGCCATTTTTTCTTTTTAAAGAAATGAAGCAAGGAAAGAAAAGTAAAAACCATAAGGCCGAGGATTACCCAAAAAGAGAAAGGTTTATTAATTAAAGGCATAAACTGAAGGTTCATTCCAAAAATAGCGGCAATTAAACTGACCGGCAGGATAATAACGGAAATAGTAGTCAGAATTTTAATAGTGTCGTTGAGCTGGAAAGAAATAAGGGCGTTGTTGGTTTTTTCCGTCGCTTCAATGCTTTGGGTGATGTTTTCCAAATTTCCCCAAATATCTTCGGTGGTTTCCAAAAGTTCATCAAAGTACATTTTATATTCGCCGGTGGAAAAAAAGACACCCGTCTTTTTTAAAAGTTTGGAGATAACCAGGCGGTGGGCCTGCATAATTTTTCTGAAATTGACGACATTTGTCTTGGCAATCAATATTTCATTGACCATTTTTCTTTCAAAGCCGTTGAAAATATGCTCTTCAATGCTGTTGATATTTGCGTTAAGAGTGTCTAAAATGGGAATACAGTAGCAAAACAATCGGTTTAGAATTTCGTGGATCAGGGCTGAAGGGTTGTCGTCGAGGTATTTTTCCTGTTCAGCTTGATTGATTTTACAGAGGTTAAAGAAATTAATCAGCGGGGTCAGTTCATCGCGGTGGACAACCACCAGATAATCGGCGTTAATAAAGAAGTCGACTTCTGAAGAAGTTATTTTTCTCGTCTTTCGGTTATAAACGGGGAAAAGGAGAATCATAAAGATGTAATTGTCAGTCATGTCCAATTTTGGGCGCTGTATCTGGGAAAGACAATCATTCAAGTGGATAGGATGAAAACCAAAGTTTTCCCCAAGATATTTCATTTCCTCGGAAGAACAACGGGAGACATTGATCCAAGAAAAACCCTTGGCTTTTATTTGTTGGATGGAAGTCAAGTTCATCCCGTTAGAAATTTTTTTTTGTTCTTTTGTTTCCATGGTTATATCTCTGTAACCCCGTTGAAAATTACAATACGATAAAGAAACGTAAAATTTCTAACGAGGTTCATATTATTATTAGTTAATTGGTTAGTCGGGTAATTAAGTGAATCCTAAGTACCCAAATATTTATTTTAACACTTTAAAATACTTTGCCAAGCCTCGAAAAAGTGTTAAAATACGGACATGCCGTCCCATTTTTTTTCCCTTAAATTTTATTTTATCGGTTTTATTGTTTTGATTTTGATTTTTTTTCTATCCTGGTTACCCCGGATGCAGATAGATTTGTTTGTTCATTCAGAACCGCTGGTCGTTGATTTTGAAATAAATCTGGACATTTTAGCCAAAAATATTCTTTTTAATTTAAGTATTCTGCCGGTTAAAGCAGTCGGTTACCAGGAAGAGAAAAATTGGCCGGAGTATTGGTTTATAGACGATTTAAGAGATGAAAAGATAGGGGAGACAATGATTTTTAAAAAGACCGACTTAGAGGAATTAATAGCTTATAAGATAGAGAAACTCAATAAAAGTAACACGGTTTTTAATGATTCAGTTGATGCTTTTTCCGGAATTAATAGAAAAGCCTTTAAGCTTCAGCCGGAAAAATGGGAAATAGAAGTAGTTAAAAAAGATTTATTGGCCGGAAAAGGACAGTTAAAAGTTTTTATTCAGGAAGAGATGGTTAGAGATTATGATTTTGAAGAGTTGAAGCAGAAAATAAAATTTAAAAATACTGATTACATCAAAAAAGAATTGGAAAGTATTTCCAGTATCAAAAAAATTGAAATAAAGAGCCATCCATGGTTTTGGAAACAGGCCCCGTTTTTCTCCGGTCGGATTACTTTTCGGGTTGTGCCCATTAACATATCGTCGCCGGAAATCCTTGACCCCGTTAGAAGGCCCGTTCCATAAATATCAGGCAAAACATAGATTTATAATAATCAACAACTACAACTTTCTGACGGGGTTGACAGTATTTAATAGAAGTGTAAAGTATATATACTTTTAAAATTTAATAAAACAATTTTCATTTATGCCTGACAGCCAAAACGTTTCAAAAGATTTCTTGAACGTCGAAGGAGTAGTCGAAGAATTATTGCCTTCTGCCAGTTTTCGGGTAAAGTTGGAGAACGGCAAGGAAATCTTGGCTCATCTTTCCGGTCGGATGAGGATATATCACATTAAAATTTCTCCCGGTGATAGGGTTAAGTTAGAAGTGAGTCCCTATGACCTGACTAAAGGTAGGATTGTTTATCGTTTTTAAGTTATTATGAAAGTTAGAGCATCGGTTAAAAAGATTTGCCGCTTGTGTAAAGTCGTACGCCGCGGTAAAAGGATTTATGTAATTTGCAAAAATCCGAAACATAAACAAAGACAAGGATAACCGCTTTAAGCGGTAATTTTAGCTTATAAATATGGCAAGAATAGTTGGTGTCAATTTACCGTCAAACAAAAGAGTGGAAATAGGACTGACCTATATTTTTGGTATCGGCCGCATTACTTCAAATGAAATTTTGAAAAAAGCAAAAATTAACCCGGATAAAAGGGTCAACGATTTGACTACCGAAGAAATAGAGACCTTAAGGCAGATTATTGACAACCGCAAGACAGAAGGGGGCTTAAGAAGAGAGATATACGCCAATATCAAACGCTTGAAAGAAATCGGTTGTTATCGCGGGAGCAGGCATTTTAAGCATTTGCCGGTCAGGGGTCAGAGAACAAAAACTAACAGTCGAACAATAAGAGGTAACGTTAGGAAAACTATGGGTAGTGGTCACCGACAAGCCACCCAAAAGACATAAGGTAAATTATGGTTAAAAGCAAAAAAATAATTAAAAATATCCCGCGAGGCCGCGCTTATAT
>CAZAGY010000091.1:0-3287 GCA_964485025.1 uncultured Gammaproteobacteria bacterium | reverse complement strand
ACTTGGAAATCAATGCCAACGAAGCCCGGGCTTCGTTGGCATTGATTTCCAAGTTGTTTTCATTGCTGAAAACAACGCCTGGAACAACCAGAGCGACGTCTCTCTTTGTCCTTTCAAGATATTCTTCCTTGCTTGTTTCGGCTAAAGAATCAAGGGCAACAGTATAATAAGGATGAAAGTTTATCTGTCTGGCCCTTTCGTCATTAACCGGGTTGGTTACATCAACCGCCATTAAAGAAACGCCTATCGGCGCTGTTTGCTCCGTCCATTCTTTAGGCAGTTTAATGCCGAATCCGTCGCCGAGAAAATCCCTGTCCTGTTCTTCCTGATTCAGAACCGCTGAAGAATTATTTTCTTGTCCTAAAGAAAGGGGATTGTTTTGCTTTTTAGCCAAAAGCAAAACAACGGCGAGTAAAAGAACGATGATGATGATGATGATGATGATTTTTCTTGTTTTCTTCATAATTTTTCGTTTTTGATTTGTTATATTATTATTTGAATTCCAGAAGCAGTCTGGCCGTTTTGTCTTCGATCATCAGCCTGGCTGACTGGTATTCCTCGGCCTGATAAAGAAAGTTAAAATACTTGTCCAGTTCTTTGTTAATGGCTTTTTCCACCCATTTGGCCGGTATCTTAAAGCCGTAATATTTCGCTTTCAGAACTTTGATCCCTATTTTGTTTTCCAAGGGCTGAGCGGCGAAATAGATCCTGCCTTTCATAATCTTGTTGAAAACCGCTTGAAATTCAAAAAGCCCATCCGCCAAAGTGATTTTGAAATCCTTAGCAATGGGATTTTTGAGTTTTTTGCTTTCGCTCTCGAATAAACGGTTCGCTTCATCTTCCGTCAGAAAAAAATATTCCTTGTCGGCCATCATCAGGTCAACGTTCTGTTTTTCAAAAGATTCTTGCCATTTTTCGAGTTTTGCCGCCGCCCCGGTGCTTTCTGCTCTGGTAATTAAAGGCAGAGAAAATAGAATAATTAAAATGAATATTTTTCTAAACACTTTTCTAAATTAAATTTATTTTGAAACCGTTTTTCACCTTCGTTTTTATTAAGAACTGATCTCTTTTTGCTTTTTTATTTCCTGATAAACGTCCATTTTATCTCCCATTTCCATCCTTGGTTTGCCTAGAAATTTCAGGCCGCACTCTGTTCCGACTTTGACTTCGTTAACGTCTTTTTTATTAATCTGTAATTGACTGATTCTGCCCTCTCCTTTTAATTCCATCTCTTTCTGTTCTTTTTGGTTTTCTTTTTTCACCTCGCCCCAAACCCTGACAATGGCATTTTTTATCACCTTGCCGTCGATCACTTTGCCTCCCAAAATGGTTTCTTTTCCTTTTTGCTGAAAAACTTTTAAAACCTCTATCTTGCCTATTTTTTCTTCTATAATTTCCAAAGACAACAATTTGTTCATTTCTTCTCTAACATTTTCAATTAAATCATAAATGATGTAATAAATATCTGTTCTCAACCCCAATTCATCAGCCAATTGTTTAGCGGCATTACTGATGCCGGTACCGAAACCCATTAGCCAGGCATGGGGGGCTTTGGCCAAATCAACGTCGGTTTCCGTTATGTTCCCCAGTCCTTTTTTTAGAATTTTAATCTTAACCTCGGGATGATCCAATTTTTCCAAAGACTGGGTAATGGCTTCCAAGGAACCCATGACATCGGCTCGTAAAATAATGTTTACGGATTTGGTTCCGCTATTCTGGTCGTCGCCGGAACTTTCTTCGGTTTCCGTTTGAAAACAATTTGAACCCTTTTCCTTAAAAGAAAATATTTCTGTTTGTTTAATTCTCTTTTTAAATTCTCGGTTATCGGAAATAACCCCTATCAGGTCACCGGTTTGAGGTAATCCTTTCAAACCGTATATTTGAACCGGCTGGCCGGCTTGCGTTTTATCTATTAAATTTCCGTGTTGATCTCTGATTGATTTTAAACGGCCGCAGGACTGGCCGATGACAACATTATCTCCTTTTTTAAGCGTCCCGTTATAGACAATGATGCTGGCCACCGGACCGAATCCCCGGTCAATATGGGATTCTATCACTACTCCCGCCAATACCCCGTTGGGATTGGTGATTAATCTGTCTTTCTCCATTTCGGTGATTAGAGTGATGGTTTCCAGCAGTTCTTCTATCCCCTGTTTGGTCTTGGCCGAGACTGGCACGCAAAGTATTTTTCCTCCCCAGTCTTCTGGGACTAAATTGATCTGGGTTAATCCTTTTTTGACTTTTTCAATGTCCGCCTCTGGTTTGTCTATTTTATTGATGGCAATGATGAATGGAATTCCTTCTTGTTGAATAATTTTTATTGATTCCAGTGTTTGCGGTTGCAGGCCGTCATCGGCCGCTATTACTAGAATAGCTATGTCTGCCGCGCCGCCACCCCGCGCCCGCATGGTTTTGAAGGCCTCATGGCCGGGAGTATCGATAAAAGTGATGAAATGATTACTTTTTTCAACCTGATAGGCTCCTATGTGCTGGGTGATGCCTCCTTTTTCCTGGTCGACTATTTTGCTTTGTTTCTCCGGCAGGTCGCCGTCTGTCTGCCGCCCGTCTGCCGATGAGGCAGGATGAGGCAGAATAAAATAACTCTCTTTGATGGCGTCAAGAATTGAACTTTTCCCGTGGTCAACGTGTCCCATTACTACCACGATTGGAGCCCTTTGTATTAAATTCTTTTTTTCTTCCTGATTTAAAATGGTTTTCACCTTATCTTTGATTGAATCCTCGGTTGCGTTCTTTTCTTCATCTCCTTTAATCACTTTTATGCCTAATTTTTCCGCGATGATGGAGGCGATTTCGTAATCAAGATTTTCGTTAACATTGGCCAAAACTCCGTTTCTCATTAATTCATTCATAACTTTAACGATTGGTAAATTTAATTTTTCCGCCAAACGATATACCGGAATTTTAGCCGGCACGGTAATAATTTTTTTATCTTCCGTTAGTTCCTTGGTTTCATTGTCCTGGGATATCTTCTCCTTGATTTTCAATAAAGATGTTTCCTTGTCTTTTTCTTTCTGCCATATTTTTATCACGTTTTCCGCCTGTTTATCCGGAATTTGAATGGCTCTCGGTCCAATATGAAAACCCAGCTTCGGTAAAGCTTCTTTAAGTTCGTTAGGGGTGATTTTTAGCCTTCTGGCAAGTTCTGTTATATTCATAGAATCATTTTAATATTTAACATTGAAACATAAAAACACGAATGCTGTGTGACTGTTATTTTGAAAAAAATCTTAAGTGAATATATTCTACTCTGGTTTATAGATTATTTA
>CAZAGY010000090.1:2903-3307 GCA_964485025.1 uncultured Gammaproteobacteria bacterium | reverse complement strand
AAATCGTTCACTCCGGTAACAACCATTTGAACGGGAGAAATATCCGGTCCCCCGGGATAAATATCAACATTTAACCCTTCTTCTGCGTAAAAACTTTTTTCTTTCGCCGTATAAAAACCGGCAAATTGAGCCTGGTTGATCCACTTTAACCGTAAGGATATTTTTTCCGGTGTTTTCAATCCCCCGTCTGTGTCTAAGCCCTCCTTACCCACCAATAGATACTTTACGCCTATCACTAACGCAACAGTTATGAATAAAACACCTAAAATTAATAATGTATATTTCAGTTTTTTTGTCATATTTTCGCCAAGTTATCTTTTTTATAAATATTGTTTATTATAATAAACAATAAGGTTTTTGTCAAAAATGATGACATTGAACAATTTTATACTATTCGGCTAAAA
>CAZAGY010000090.1:0-2893 GCA_964485025.1 uncultured Gammaproteobacteria bacterium | reverse complement strand
ATTATTGTCTCGTCGATTATTTTTTCAATGCTTGTTTCTTTAATATCTCTTTCACATATTTTGCTTTTAATCGGCCGTATTCTCCCCTATCTCCTCCTGCTTCTTTTTCCCATTTCAGCTTTAACTTAAAGAATCTCCTAACTTCTTTTTTGTTTTTTCTTAAATAATCCTTGAAAGCCAACAGTTCCCGGTACGGTTTCCCGCCGATTTTTACAATATGGATATGAACATCGTCAAGTTTGGTTGGCCCCACCTTGCTTAAAAAGACTCTTCCTTTCTCTTTTGGGTGGATATGTTCAAAACCCATCTCTTTTAGTTTTTCTACGATATCTGCCAATTCCTGCCAGCTTTTTATTCCGATCATCATATCAACCATTCCTTTGCCGCCTAAACCCGGAACCGACGTACTGCCGATGTGATGGATTTCAACATCCTTAACGCGTTTGGAAATCTTATCTCTTTCTTTTTCAAAAATCCTTACAAATTTTTGATAATAAGAATGGATTAGCTTTTCCATAGTTGAATACTATTTTATTTCCATTGAAAATAATTCTTGAATCCTTCTTGTAATCCCCTAACGAAATATTCGGAGACATTGTTTTTGTTCAGTTTCAGCCACTTACAGCCGATGTGTTCATTCGAGATTTTGATGTTGCCGCCAATGTATAAGGCTTTGAAAAAAACAAAGAGAATATACATTTCTTTCCCAAGTTTTTTGGAAAAATACGGATGACGAGAAATAGAAACAGGACTTTTCGTTAATCGATACCTTGTATTCTTTCCGATTTCCTCCGCCACTTCGCGTTTAATAATCTTTTCGTAAGGCATTTTTAGCTCGTTTGCGTTTATCCTTCCGCCAGGTATGTCGTAGTAGCCGGCCATAGAGCTATCCTTTGGCATTTCCAGCCCTAAAACTTCGCCTTTTCTGTTTTCAAGAATAAGCTTTAAGCTAACATAGAAAAAATATGGATCGTGTTTTTCTTTTTCTGTCATTTCAGTTTGTTTTTAAGATAATCTATTAACTTTAGCCACTTCTGATTCTTAGACCAAAAAACAAACATTTGCTTCTGGGAAATTTCAGATTGAGGTTTATTAAAATTATCAGGGATAAAAAGCCTATCCATAGCACTGCCTCTTTTCCGCCCAGCCTTTGTGCTTATCGTTCCTTTTGAAATCCCTAAAAAACAAACTGGCTTAAGTCCGGGTTGGCAAAAAGCCAAGCAATCCTTAACTATTACGCCTCTGTTTTCAATTCCGCTCATTATTTTTAAAATGTGTTCCGGAGATAACCATTGATTTACGAATTTTACAAACGGACCGGGAAAACCATTAAGCGCTTCAATGTAATAACCGACATCGGTGACCACGACGGTATTGTCAAGTTTTTCAGCCGCCCATTTGGCCGAGAAAGAGGCTATTTCTTCAATCTTTTGGCTTTGAATTTCAGGAACTTCTAATTTTTTTTGAACCAAACTATAGCCGGAACCCTTTAAGGCTTTTTGGGCAACTAAAAACTTACCAGAGTTACCGGTTATAAAAATAATAGTATTCTTCTTCGTCATCTTTTGTTTTACCATATAGACAATAATAGACCCATTCCACATTTTAACTTTCTTTATTATGCTCCGGACAAAGACTTATTTATAGCTTTAATATTTTTCTCCGTGCCATCAAGGCTGCTGTTTTTCAAACGATGATCCAGCTCCCAAAGCGCTGATTTATTACTGTCATATTTTAACTTTTTTCTCGCATCTTCGTAGTTAAGCCAAAGATATCGAGTATGTTCACTGGTAATTTTTAGTTTTTTTGAGAACAACTCAACTCCAAATGCAAGCTCTGGAATCATAATAATTTCTTGCCCCCATTCTAACCCGTGAATATTTACAGCCGGTATCGCGCAAACAGACGCCAGTCTGATATAGCGGGATTTTCCGTTTATCCCCGCCTCTTCTTCTGCCTCTCTCTTTGCAGTCTCAACGGGTCTTTCGCTTCTCTCCCCTCCACCGGCAATAAACTGCCAGATATCTAAATCTTTTCTTTTAAATATTGCATAATAATATTTTTCCCCTCCCTTTATAAAAGGGATTACTAAAACCTGATACGGCGTTCTCATATAACATTTTTTATTCAAAGATTTCGCCTAAAGATTTTTTTAATAATTTTTGGATTTTCTTGAAGATTTCTTTACGCCCCCTTGCGGTGTAAGTATATTTATCTAAATCGGACTCGCTATCAATATAAACAAGCCCGTTACTTTCAGATTTGGGGTAAATTTTAAAATCTATTTCCGCTGGTACGTTAATTAAGTAATACACTTCTAGGATTGTCGTCTTATCATCCCAGCCATACTCTTCTTTATCTCTTTCATTAATATCAAAAAGACTGATCTGACAATGAATTTGGTCTAAATCAAAGTCTATCTCCTCCAGAAGTTCCCTTTTTAAGGCGTTTTTCAGGGATTCGTTTTGATCGACCCTGCCACATGGAGGTTCCAAATCATTGGGGCGGTCCGGCTCTGTGGATTTCATCAATATCAACTTTCCTCGATGAACTATGAGAGCTTTTACCGTGATATGAAAAATTTGAAAATCCGTGTCTATCATAAATAATAATTTATTATTGAATCTAAGCTTTTATCGGTAATTCCAGATAAAATGTTGAACCCTTGCCGGCGCCTTCGGATTCAACCCAGAGCTTGCCCTTATGAAGGTCAACGAATCTCTTGGCAACCATCAGACCCAGACCGGTGCCTTCTATGAATGTATTGATGCCGGCCGAGCCCCGGTTCGAACCCTAGATAGGTAGCCAAATTGTATGTTCGGCGTTTGTTGCCTCGGCGCTTCGCGCCTCGGCACGCGCCCTGCGGGCGCTAAGGCCTGATTTTAAGAGGATT
>CAZAGY010000089.1:0-3320 GCA_964485025.1 uncultured Gammaproteobacteria bacterium | reverse complement strand
CTTCACGAGCGTAGTGCGAAATTATCGGACCGCCGGGATAGCCAAGATTAAGCAATCTGGCAATCTTATCGAGACATTCCCCGGCTGCATCGTCTCTGGTTTGGCCGATTTTTTGGTATTTTCCCATTTTTTCAATCAAACCAAGTTCGGTATGGCCGCCGGAAACAATCAAACTGACGGCGGGGAAAGAGTTTTTAATGGAATTCTCAATGAAATTCGCCGTTAAGTGTCCTTCCAAATGATTTATTCCCATTAAAGGTTTTTTAAGAATATAGGAAAGCGTTTTGGCCGTTTCTACTCCAACCAGCAAAGAAGTAACCAGACCCGGTCCGTGAGTAACGGCGATTAAGTCAATTTGCTCCATCGGCGGACAAGACCATTTTTTAGGGTTAGATAAGGGAGATAAGGACTCTTCAATTACTGGCAAAATATTTTTAACATGAGCCCGGGCGGCGATTTCCGGGATAATTCCTCCGTATCGGCGATGAATGATTATTTGGGAAGAAACAACACTGGACATAATTTCAAATTTAAAATCGTCGGTCGGATGTTTAATTCTTAGAACAGAGACCGCCGTTTCGTCGCAGGAAGTTTCAATGCCAAGTATAATCATGCATTTATTCTATCAGAAAAGTTTCTCTTTGACAAATTGTTTGTTTTTTGATATATTATTCTGGAGTTTACCTTTTCGGCCCCGTCGTCTAGTGGTTAGGACACCAGGTTTTCATCCTGGTAACAGGAGTCCGATTCTCCTCGGGGCTATTTTTTGACAAAATAAAGAAAAATGATAAAATATTATTAATTAGATAATTATTTATTATGGAAATAAAAGTTTATACTTCTCCGGCTTGTCTTTATTGTCATCAATTAAAGGATTTTCTAGATGAGAAAAAGATTAAGTTTAAAGAGGTTGATTTAAGTAAAAATCAGGAAATGATAGATGAATTTATCAAAAAAACCGGACAAATGGCCGTGCCGGTTACTGAAATTGACGGCGAGATGATTTTAGGATTTGATTTGGCTAAAATTAAGAGGAAATTAAATATCAAATAAATATGTTGACTTTGAAAGAAGTTAAAAATAATCCTCAGGTTTTGGAATTTATCAACCAAACGGAATCCTCTATGGAAGCTTTGGGATACACTGAACACGGCTTGCGCCATGCCAATTTAGTCTCCCGTCGGGCGCAGATGATGGCTAAAGAAATCGGTTTAAGTAAAAATGGCCAAGAAATAACCGCTATTGCGGGGTTTTGCCACGATATGGGAAATTTTTTAGGCCGTTCCCAGCACCATTATTGGGGAGCCCTTTTATTCCATCAGATTTTTCAAAAAGATTTTTTACCCAAGGAATTGAGCTGGATTATGCAGGCAATTGTCAATCATGATAAATATACAATGAAATTAACCAACCCCATTTCAGCAATCGTTGTTATCGCCGATAAGTCAGATGTTAGTCGTTCAAGGGTCAGGATTTCGTCTTTAGAAGAACTTAAAACTGACATTCATGACCGAGTAAATTATGCCGCCACCAAATCAGATTTAAGGGTCAATCGGCTCAAAAAACAGATTATTTTAACCATTAAGATAGACCGGAAATACGTTCCGATTATGGAATATTTCGAGATTTTTACCGAAAGAATGGCTTATTGTCGCCGGGCCGCCGATTATTTTGGTTATAAATTCAGTTTGGTAATTAATAATTTTAAATTGCTTTAGACATGAAAAGAGAAGAGGCTTTAAATTTACTTCGGGAAAAGATTCAAAGTAATAATTTAATCAAGCATTGTTTAGCCGTAGAGGCGGTAATGGGAAGATTGGCGGAACATTTTAATGGTGATAAAGAAAAATGGGTTTTAGCCGGTCTTTTACATGATATTGATTATGAACAGACAAAAAATGACCCGCAAAAACACAGTCTGTTAGGGGCGGAAATTTTACAAAATTACAATTTTGATTCAGAAATTATCGAGGCAGTTAGGGCCCATAATGAGGTTCACGGCTTAGCCAGGGAGAACAAAATATCAAAAGCTCTTTTTTGTGTTGATCCAATGACTGGTTTGATTGTGGCGGCGACTCTGGTTCTACCGGATAAGAAAATAGAAAAATTAACACCAGAGAACGTTTTAAATCGTTATAAAGAAAAAAGTTTTGCCAAGGGAGCCAATCGGGGGACGATTGCTAGTTGCCAGGAATTGGGATTATCTCTGGAAGAATTTACAGCCATTAGTCTAAAGGCTATGCAAAATATTTCGGGGGATCTTGGATTGTAGCCGTTTATAAAATTATGTTGATTTGTCAATCTACCAAACAAAACATAAAAAAGGCAAGAGGAATTCTTAAAAATGGCGGAATTATTATCTATCCTACAGATACTTTATACGGTCTGGGAGCCAATATTTTTAATCAGGAGGCGGTAGAAAAAATTTTTAGGCTAAAAGGAAGAGATTTTAGAAAACCACTTTCAGTGATGGTTTCCGATTTAAAACAAATTAAAAATTTAGCTTGGGTTAATGAAAAGCAGGAGAAGTTGATGAAAACGATTTTACCGGGACCGTTTACGGTCCTTTTAATGAAGAAAAAAAAAGTTCCTCAAAGCGTCACTGCTGGCTCGGAAAAAATAGGACTGCGCATTCCCGCTTCGGAGATTTGCCAACAATTAAGTAAAGATATGCCCCTTACTACCACCAGCGCTAATATTTCCAGTTTCAGACCAAATTTAAACATCAAAAATATAGCCAAAGAATTCGATAATCAAACAGATTTTATTTTAAAAGGCGAAAAACTCAGCGGTCAGCCGTCAATCATTATTGATCTGACCGAAGAGCCTTTCACAATTTTTAGATTTTAAAATGTCTTTCCAAAGAGCGGAGAAAATCAACGAATTAGTCAAAAGGGAAATGGGTAGAATTTTTCTCAGAGAAATAGAAGCCCCAGAGGGCTCTTTAATCACTATTACCCAAGTGGAAACCAGCTCGGATCTGCTAGAAACCAAAATTTGGATAAGTGTTTTTCCCATTAACCTGGCCAACAGGGTTTTAAGAGAAGTAAACAGGAAAATTGGTTACTTACAGGGCTTACTTAATCGGCGGTTGGTCATTTATCCTTTGCCTAGAATAAAATTTGTTCTTGACCAGACGGAAGAAAGAGTAGATAGATTGGAAAAAATTTTTAATAAGATTGAAAAATAATTTATCCACTTTATAAAATTGACAATCGTCTTCTTTCCTGATATACTTTCAGAATAAGTAATAATTCTTAATAACATATGTATCTCGTTCCAACGGTTATTGAAAAATCTACACAAGGAGAACGAGCTTA
>CAZAGY010000088.1:0-3397 GCA_964485025.1 uncultured Gammaproteobacteria bacterium | reverse complement strand
TCTGGTGACTCTCCCACCAGCCAAACCTCTGCCCAAGGCCGGTAGTGGCTTTTCCAAACGTCTTCCCTGACGATGCCGTTTGGGAAAGTGATGATATTTTTAAATTCCGCGTCAGCGCCGGCATGAGCCGATTCGATTCTTTTCTTTTCGCCGGGTGCCAGTTCCGTGGTCTTTATAAATTGAGCCGGGCCGGGTTGGACGATATTGAAAACTTTTGGAATACTGGTCTCCACTTTGCGGCCGTCAAGGGTTCCATAAAATTTAAATTCCAGACTGTCTCCTTGTATCTCTGTCTGCAGAAGCAAATGATGGCCGGTATCGTTGATAAACCTCAAGTCCGGATGCGGATTATAAATGGTGGCGTCCATACCGGCCGGTTCATAATAAACGACCCGATAAGAATGGGGGGACCTTTCGGTAATCGGCACCCCGGCGCTAAGCGCTAAACGGAACATGGTTGTCCCTATCTGACACAATCCGCCGCCGTATTCCGGAACCGTTCTGTTGCCTTTAATGACCAACTCCGGCAAAAATCCCGTTTCTTTGTTTACCGGACCAATGGCCTCAATCAGGGAAAATTCCTCATCGGGTTTAATCAGTGAGCCGTGTAATTTTTCCGCCCCCAACTTGATGTTCGCCCGGCGGTTTTTGGGACTGCCGGCGAAATTAGAAACCCCTTCTCCGACCAGTTCTTTGATCCCCAGGCTGTTAATGTCTTCCGGAAGCGGAGTGGGACCGACTTCATCAACTTTTAAATTTATCTTCTCTTCTTGACTTAATATACTCTGGGCGACTATTTCTGCGTTTAATACTTGGTCAAGAATATATCCCGATTCGCCCGCTTGAAATTCTGTCACCTTGCCGTCTTTTATCTCTAGTTTCTGGTCAATCGGGGTGATATTAATTTCTTCTGCTATTTTTTGAAGGAAATCCGTTATTTTTTCCCTGTCAAGATCCAAATTGACTTCATCCGATTCGCTATCTTTCAATTTCAGCCAATCGCCGACTATCGTTGGCAAAATCGTCCATTCTTTTTCCTGATAAACCAGATAATAGGGAGCCGAATTAAAAATTTCCTGGGCCAGGAGAAACGCTTGATTCGAATCTCTGACTTTTATCTCCGGGTCTTTTAAAATGACTTTTATCTTTACTTCTTTGTTCTCAAAATTTCTGAGGTTGTCTTTTAATTCTTCAACCGCCCCCTGATAATCCAGAATGAAACCCGCTTGTTCGCCTTCCAGGATTATCGATTTGGACCCTATGGCGAAATGAGCGTCTTGGGCCGGTTGCTGAAATTCGTCAAATTCTTCCCTTAGGGTTTGTTCTATTTCCTTTTCGTTTATTTCAAAAGCCAGGTCTACGTGGCGGTCTTTGATTAAACTTGAGAAAGATTCCGTTAATCTTTGGGCTATGCTTCCTTGATGCCCGAATTGAAATATTTGTTCCAGTGTTTTCTGGACGTCAAAGCGTATTAATTGGCGGCTTAAATCAGGGTCGGCTAAACCGATTAATTTGGGTTTGATGGGTATTTTTTTTGTTCCCATCTCTGTTTCAACTGAAAAAGAAAATCCTTGTTTCTCTATTTTTTCTACCAATATTTTTATCAACGATTCCGCGTCTTTGAAATCTATTCCTCCCAGGTTCATGTTTCCTGCGCAATAAATTCGGGGTAAAACTCTGAGTTTATAAAATTTTTGAAAAATAAAATAGCCTCCTCCCAAGGTAATGATTATTAATATCAAATAAATAACAATTCTTGATCTACATTTTAAAATCCTTCCGTTTTTCATTATCGTTTACGAATCTTTATTCCCCAATCTTTATTTGCCTTTCTCTTTCTTCCATTTTCGGCAGAATAACGGTTAGAATTCCGTTTTTGAAATTCGCTTTCACCTGGTCCGTTTTAATCGGGCATGGCAAAATTAGGGTTCGGGAAAACTTTCCCCAAAAACACTCTTGATAATAATATCGCTTAACGTCTATGTCTTCGTCTTTTAATTTTTTCCCCCTGATGACCACCAGGTCGGGCTCAACCGTAATGTCTATGTCTTGTGATTTGGCTCCCGCCATGGCCGATTTAATGACCAAAACGTCGTCTTTTTCGTATATGTCCACCACTAATTGCCCTTGACCGGGGTCGGGCAGCCATTCTTCCTGAAATATTTTTTTACTTTTTTCTTGCTTTAAAAATTTTTCTTTTTTAGATTTTTTTACAGTTTCTTTTTCCTGATAATAAAGAACTGTTACTTCCTCTCCGTCTCTTTCTAAAATATCTTTATTGAGGTTGGTTATTTTTGACCAAAAATTGTTTGCCATATGTTGACGAATTATTTTCTTAAAAAAGCGGCGGCTTTTTCCGGGGCCAGGGAATTCACCACCAGGCCGGATCCTAATTCCAGTCCGCCCCAAACCGCTTCACGGGGTTGGATCTTCAGATAAAAATGCTGGTTTTTCTCCGAGACAACTTGATGGAGAAAAAAATTATAAGAAATGTTGATTTTGTAAATTTTAGTTAATATTTTTTTCAAAACATTGGCCATGACGGATGTTTCTTTTTCATTAAGATTGGTGATGTTGTCCAGATGGCGGCGGGGAAAAATCCAGGCCTCGTAATGATACGACGAAGCATAAGGAGCAAAAGCGACGATTTGTTTGTCGGCGTAAATTCTTCTCGGACTTTTTTCTTCTTTTTTAATTATGTCGCAGTAAGGACATTTTTTATGCTCCTTTTGATAGGAACGCATGTGTTCAAATTCTTCCGTCAAGTCCGGAGGCAGAATTTGAGAAGAAAAAACTTGGGAATGGGCATGATTCAAAGACGCTCCGGCTCCCCCTCCTTCGTTCTTGAAAATTAAAACGTAATTGATTTTTGGATTTTTACTCAATTCCCTTGTCCGGTCCTTAAAAACATTCAAAAGATTCGTTATTTCTTTCGAATTAAGTTCTGAAAGTTCTCTGTTATGTTCCGGGGTTTCGATTATCACTTCGTGTTGTCCGTATGATTTATAATTTTTTAGAGTGACGACCGGATATTTATTTTTTAAAACCATTACCGACCAGGGCTTATTTTTGATTGAAGGATAGGTCTTGATAACCAAATTTTTTTCAACCCCTGCGGGACAAAATGGACAAAATTTGCTTTTAATAGAAGTTGTTTTAGTCAACACGGACCTTGGTCGTTTAACTCGACCGGGTGTGATGATAACGTATTTATTAAGAAAATAGTCTTTGCGTATCTCGGAAAGCATAAACCTCATTTCAACGTTTTAATGTTGGAACGTTTTAACATTAAAATTTTACTTCGTAACGTTTTTTTTGTTATTATATTGCTGTATTCTTATGTTCTGATGTTCTTCTGTTTTAATACCCGCTGGTTCTCATGGTGGCAACGCTTACT
>CAZAGY010000087.1:0-3509 GCA_964485025.1 uncultured Gammaproteobacteria bacterium | reverse complement strand
CACATCTAATAAACGGTCTTGAATGAGACCAAGGGTTAGGGGTGTAGCAAAAATCGGCGGATTATTTATTTTATTTAATAAATAAGGGATGCCACCGATATGATCTAAATGTCCGTGGGTAATAACCAAACCTCTGATTTTTTCCTTATTTTCTTCCAAATAAGTTATATCTGGTAAAATATAGTCTACACCGTATAATTCTGGCCCGGCAAAATCAAATCCCATGTCAATTACTATAATGTCTGAACCATATTCTACGGCTAAACAATTTTTACCAACTTCTTCAACGCCCCCTAAGGGGATTATTTTTAATTTTTCCATAAAAAATAAATTATTCTTTCGGATAAATCGATTGATTCTTTTTTATTGTCTTATAAATATTTTCTACAAAATCTCCGCCGGCATAGCCGATAATCAATGAAAAAACCGCATCTTGCTTAAAGACGTGAGCAATTACCAGGCCTATTAAACCGGACAAAAATATCATTAATAAAAAATATGCCAGGTCAAATTTGACATCTTTAAAAGAAAACTGATGTTTGATAAAACCGACTAATCCCCTGATTGCTCCACCGCAAAATCCGGTAAATAAAATCAACCAATCCATAATTAAAACTTTATTTCAAAATTTTTAGAGTTATCTTTTGTCATTTGTTTTTTTCGCCGGAGGCATATCCGCCTTTGGCGGACAACTTTAACCTCCTCAACTTTAGCGCTAATTGTTCCTTTTCCGGTCTGATTTAAAAATTTTTTAAGGTCTTCCTGTCTTCCTTCAATTAATGCTTCCACGGAACCGTCGGGCTGATTCTTAATCCAACCATTCAAATTCAGTTTACTTGCCATTTGTTTAACGGCGTAACGGAAACCGACCCCCTGAATCAGTCCAAAAAATTTTATTTTTATCCGCTCTCTCATTTTTATTTTATTTCGTAACTCAAAACAACACTGGCTGTAATTTTAGTTTCTCCGGCTTCTATCTGCGCCGTTCCTCCACCCATGGCTTCTTTTGTTGCCGTATCCAGACCGTAAACGCGCGGATTAGGATAATAATCCGTATCGGAAACAAAAACATTAATCAGCTTCCCTAGATTAAGTCCTGAAATTTTGGCGATGGCGTCTGCTTTTTCCTGCGCCTTTTTAACGGCGATATCTCTGGCTTGGTCTTTGGCCTTATCTTCGTCTTCCAAAATAAAATTGAGGCTGTCAACCTGGTTAGCACCGGCAAGAGTGGCCTGATCAATAATCTGATTTAATTTTTCAAAATCATCAGTTCTGACGGCAATACTGATATTAGCCTGGTAACCAACTAAGTATCTTTTACTGCCATTCTTATTCCATTCGTAACTAGGGTCAATGCTGTAACGGGTAGTTTTGATTTTTTCCTCTTCAACGCCAAATTCTTTTAAATTTTTAATTATTTCGCTGTTCACTTTATTCACTGCCTCTTGAACCTGAGCCACGGTTTTACCCTCTTTAACCACGCCTAAACTTATTTCCGCCGTATCTGGCTTAATATAAACTTCTCCCTGAGCGGTTACCTGAAAGGGCTCCTCTTTGGGAATGGTCACTGACCTTAAAGACCACGTTAAACCACTGGCATATTTTAAAACTCCGATTAACGCCAAATAAATTACCAAAGTGATGATTACCGGCTTTAAAATAGTTTTTTCCATAAATTTACATTTATCATATTTTGATTATTTAATTTTTATTACTCAAAAATCTTCCATCTGTAACAAAATTTTTTTAGGCACGACGACCTCCTTTCTTTTATTTTATATTTTTATTGTTAAATTACTGAAATAAGTTTATCAAAGAAGAACAAAAAGTCAAGTTTAAAATATTCTCTTCGGTTTGCTGATATTTGGCTTTTTGCCGTAAAGGGGCATTATTAATCTTAAATTTTTACTTTTCAGTAATTTTTTCAGGCCATTTTTAAACAAATCCCGGTCGCCTGATTTCAGGGTCATGTTTATTCCAATAATAGGAATTTTTAAAATCGAAGCTAGGGTGTTGGATATTGAAAGGGCCACTCTGATACTGGCAAAAGAACCGGGGCCATTAACCACCACGATTCCCTTTAGTGATTTAATTGTTTTTTTATGTTTTTTCAAAAATTCATCCAATCCCAACAGTATTTTCTCATTTTGATTTTGGGAATCGAAAAAATTAAGCCAAAAATATTTTTGACCCTGTTTAAAACCTAAAATTATCAGGTTCGGCCTCAGATTATTTATAAACAGATACATATTGTCTTGTTGCTAAATATATATTATAATTAAACTGCGATTTAATTTCAAGGTCCTGCCTGCCGGCAGGTAGGTCTGCGGAGCAGGTTCTTATAATTAAAATTCCTTAATTTCTATACAATAACATTTAACCCCGCACCTTTTGTTCTTTATTTAAGATGTATTAAAAATAACTTTATTGCAATTTTTGATAATATCCAAAAGGTGCGGGGTTAATTTCAAGGTTCTGCGAGCAGAGCGAGCAGGTTCTTATAATTAAATGGTTAATTCATCAATAATTTATGACTAAAGATATACAAATAAGCCATTTTTGTTTTTCCAACCCCAAGGAATCAAATAATTATACCCAGGTTTATTTAGCCGAACCGGAAAAAAAATTCTTGGAAAAATTCGGCCGCCTGAGCATTTTAATCAATTTCGGTTTTAAAAAAGAGCCTGATAATCAAAAATTAGCTTGGGCAAAAAAATGGAGTCAAAATCTCATAGACCTGATTAAAAATGATTTTTATAATCCCTTAAGAACCGTGGTGGAGATTGAAAAAGACTTTGAAGACTCCTTGCAAAAAATTAATGACTGGCTGCAACGAGAAAAATCTGAACAATCGGAAATTTTTGAAGAATTTCTGGCTGACTTTGACGTGGATATCGTTCTACTTAAAAACGATAATGTTTATTTCAGCCAAACTGGGGAAATAAGAACTAATCTCATCCAGGATGATAAATTAATCGATTTAGTTGAAGATAAAAATAAATCGGGGAAATTTTTAAACATCATCAGCGGAAAATTAGAGGATGACAGTCTCCTTTTTTTTGCTACCAAAAATCTTTTTGATTATTTTTCTTCACAAAAAATTATTCAAACATTTAAAGCGCCGGTTCTTAAAATAGAAACCGAATTAAAAAATTTGCTAACCGAAGAAATTGATAAAATCACTCTTTCAGGCTTAATTATTTCTGGGTTGAAGGAAGTGCCAAAGGAAGAACTATCGAAAATTATTCCGGAACCTGAAAAAAAATCAAAAGAGAAAAAAATCCTTAAATTAAATCTGGAAACGAAAAAAGAAAAACTTGAGCCTAAGCCAAAAGTTGATAAAACCGAAAAAAAATCCGCAATTGAAAAAACGTCTTTAATGGAAATGAAACCTTCAAAAAAAGAAAAACTTCAGAAAATAAAACATAATCCGCCGGAATTGCCCATTATGAAAACCGGGCGTTTAACTTATTCCAGAAAAACCATGCTGATTATTTCCGTTATCTTAG
>CAZAGY010000086.1:0-3542 GCA_964485025.1 uncultured Gammaproteobacteria bacterium | reverse complement strand
CAAGCAATGTTTCAGCAGTGGCCGGACCGGACTGATTGAGTCCCCAATTTTTGAAATCGGAGTCGATAAATGATTTGAATGTCTTCTTGGCGTCGGAGATGTACGCTTTGCCGTCGAGAGCTTCAATCATTAATTTCTCATTGCCGGAGATAAGTTGCAGGATAGAAGGGTTCTTCTTGATTTTTCCGTCTTCCGCGAACAGACCTTCAATCAGCTGAAAAATTACTCCGGGCTTGCCGATTACTGCCTGGACTCTGTCCGAATCGGCGTTGGTTTTCTTTGCGGCGCTGGCGATCGCTTTGGTAATAATACCGGCGAGTTCCAGCCCTTGTCCGAAACTGGGATTTTGGCTACTTTTTTCCATGATAATACCTTTGTTTGAATTGTTAATAATACTGTTTTTTCGCACTTCCCGGCGAAATTGGGCAATACTCAACATTTGAGCATTGAATTATTATATCACAAATATTATTATATGTCAACTAAAATACTCTATGATAATAAAAAATAGCTAATGTTAGCTATATTTATTAAAATAATAAATCGCTTAAGCGTTAAAAATTAAATAAGAAAAAATGCCAATAAAATAACTATTTCTGTTCAAACTCATTAAGCAAACCCTGATATTTAAGTTGCAGCTCCTTATTAATTGTTTTTTCACTTAATTTTGGAATCTTATTATTCCTCAATATTCCGGAACATAGGTCGAAATAGAAACCATCTTTTGTCGCCACAAATATGCATGATGGGTTCCATCTCTGAATTTGTTTTTCAGCAATTTTTTTAATTTCCTCAATATTTAATTCCTTTCTATACTTTACCTCAACCAAATAGACTTTTTCTTTTTTCGCAGATATTAATGTATAGTCCGGAGCATTTCTAATATTATCGATTGCCTTTTGCGCACCTTCAAAATTATTACGTTGTGGAAATATTTCTGGTAATATGTTTTCGTAACCAAACGGGATGACCGTATATTCGCCCTGCTCCCTAAACATTTGCTCAAATATAATCTGGGCTATTTTACCTTTTATTAAATTTTTAGAAAAAAATGCATTGTCCATACGAATATTTTTAAAAAATTATTAGTCCTTATGCCAAAGGACCTTATTTTTATTTATCCAGAAGTGGCTATCACATTTTGTATTAATAACCGAGGGATAAATACTGATTGTTTTATTCTTATTAATCGTTATGCGCCATTTTGGAAAATATGATTTCATTAAATTTAGTTGTATCGTGCTCCTACAGCCGCACGGACATTCAAAATATATCCATTTTGGCTTTTCTTTGCCCAACACAATAAATTTTCTCGCCAGGATTTCTTTTTTATAATCAATTTCATCTAAATCATCAACAACAATAAGATTTTTATAATCTTTACTTTGATGAAATAATTTATTAAATAAATTTATTAAATTTACCATACTAACCCAAGAAAATTTTTTGAATCAGCTAAACCAATATTTTTTCTACAAACACAGTTTTCGATAGGTTTGACCTTATTTTTTCTTATTTCATTGTTTTCGAAGGAAATAAGATATTCAGTTGATTTTATCTCTTTTCCTTTAAAACCTGTGATTCTATGAATGAATTCTCCTATTGCGAAAGAGGAAATCATCGAGGTAAAAGGAATAACCGAGGGGGCCCTGGTCTCAAGTTCTGGAGCATAGCCGTCCCTAAGCTCTTGATCATAATCGGTGACATTTTGACTTTCAGCTCTTATTTTTTTTACATCTATTCTTCCCCTACAAAAAAGACAAGCCTCGTTTGGATATAATAAAGTTAGTCTTCCTAAAACATCCGATATTTCGCCCTCTTTGGAATTAATTTTTACAGCTAAATCAAGAACAGGAATATAATAATATGTTGACAATCTCACCAGAATTCCCCTGGATGAATGGTTGTCGGTACAGCCAAAAATAACATCACAATCCCTCATTTTCTTTGCTATATATTCCTCAGAAATAAATTTTTTATAAATATTTACTTTTGTATCTAAACCTATTTTTAAGGAATTCTCTCCAGCAATTAATGCTTTATTTCTATTGTTATCTGAAATCTTTGAGCCATAAACTCTGTTTGCATTTGATTTTTCAAAATAATCTCCGTCGAATATTGAAATTTCTCCGACACCCAGCCTTGTTAGCTGTTCAATAATTAATGATCCGGTTCCTCCTGCACCCACAACTCCAACATGCAATCTCCCCAATATTTTTTGAGTTTTTTCACCGAACGCTTCAATTTGCCTATCGAATATCTCGTTATTTACAGTAATATTTTCCCCATTAAAAAATTTAAATCTGTCACCAATAATTCTTATTTTGTCCATAGTTTTCCAACCATGCGGGCGCATAACTCGACCTTGAATTGTGTCTTTTGTTAAAACGACTGTCCCATGAGGTTTGTCTGGGATAATGTCATCAAAAAATTCTAATAATTTTGCTTCTTCATTATCATCTTCGCTTGAATATTCGGAACATCCCTCGGGATGAGAATGAGCAAAAACAATTACGTAATTATTCAGCGAAGCTTTTTTCGCAACAGACGTGTAAGACTGAGACATAATTGATAACCCAAATTTCTCTCTTTTTGTATAATGAGCATCGTTAACTTCAACAATCTCTTTGACAATCAAACGTCTCTCATTTTCTGTGCAGCTTTCTCTACACAACAAATAAGCGGCATTTTCAGTGTCGTTTTGAAATAATACCGCTTTCAATTTATCAAAATGCTCATCGAGCATCGACAAGGAGTATTTCATTGCAATTCTTTTTTAATTAGAGTCATAAAACTTCTTAAAGAATCGACTCCGGGGTTCCAGCTGGTTATGTGTCTAGAAAATCTTTGCCATTTTTTTCCAAGGCAATCAATAAATTGATCCGCTGCTTGAGGATATTGTCCGTCTTGCAGCTTAACATCGGGATTAACATAATACATATCAAGAGTAGAGTTGTTGTATTGTGGCGGTATTAATATCAGAAGGTCGGTTTTATCAATATTATATTTACTGTTATTAATCGGAAAATTTGATACAACCAAGCAATGGCCATGAATTGGGTCACTATCAATTTTCCAACTGTAAGATTTTTCAGTTAAAAATAATTCGTCTTCTTCTAGGATAGGCATACTCCTGGATTAATATCTTTTGGAGCGCTATAAAAATGCATACCATTTTTTAATTTGACGGTTTCCGCTATGGCTACTAATTTATCGTCTTCAGAGCCATCCATTTTCAAAAATAAATCCCTGTCGTCTGTTATTTTAGGGTCGGCCAAATTTCTTAATTCTTGACCTGTCATAGATTCTACTTCAACATGATAATTTTTTTTATCAATGTGAATCACAATCTTTTTGTCTTCTTCGTGTGGCATAAATTTATTGTTATTTTTTAAATTATATTCTATAGATTATGTTCCCAAACTCTTATGATTTCCCACTTCAATTTTTTATAATATCTATTAACTTCTCTGTCTCGCTCGATATTCCGCTCTATCTTTTCTTTCCAAAATTTCTTATTTGTAGTCGGTAATTTACAATGT
>CAZAGY010000085.1:0-3544 GCA_964485025.1 uncultured Gammaproteobacteria bacterium | reverse complement strand
CTTATATCAGAGCCACTTATAACAATACGGTTGTCAGTTTAACGGATTCAATGGGAAACGTTTTAGCCTGGTCAAGCGCTGGAAAAATGGGTTTTAAGGGACCCAAAAAAGCGACTCCCTATGCCGCCAGCATTATTGTCAAAAACGCGGTGGAAAAAGTTAAAGAATGTGGTTTAAAAGAAGTCCAGGTTTTTGTCAAAGGTGTGGGCATGGGCCGCGAATCAGCCGTCCGATCCCTTTATACCAACGGAATTAATATTTTGTCGATTAAAGATATCACCCCTTTGCCGCATAACGGCTGTCGGCCTAAAAAGGCAAGAAGGGTTTAATTTTTTAAGTTATGAAATTTGAGACTCAATGTAAAGTTTGTCGCAGAGAAGGCAAGAAACTTTTTTTAAAGGGTGAACGTTGCAATACAGTTAAGTGTACGTTGGTTAAAAAGAAATATCCGCCGGGAATGCATGGCCCCAAAGGCTATCCGCGTTTGTCGGATTACGGTCGCCAATTAAGGGAAAAACAACAATTAAGGCATTCCTATTTTTTATCTGAAAAACAGTTCAAGAATTATTTTAGAAAAGCCAAAGATATGACCGGCAACTCAGAAGAGAATTTTTTGAAATTATTGGAAAAAAGGCTTGATAATGTCGTTTTCCGTGCTGGTTTTGCCGAATCAAGAAAGAAAGCACGGCAACTGGTAACGCACGGAAATATTTTGGTTAACGGAAGACGGGTTGATGTTCCGGCTTATTCGGTTAAAATAAGCGACACTGTCAAGTTAAAAGAAAAAAAACTGATTATTGAAAGAGCTAAGGAACAATTTGCCAAAAAAAGCAAGGAAAGTTTTCCGGCCTGGATGAGCGTGGATGACAAAAAACTGGAAACTAAGATTTTGAAAGACCCTGGTCAAGAGGACTTGCCCCGGGAATACGAAATGGAATTGATAGTCGGTTTCTACAGTCGATAAATTATTTAATATATTATTTATTTATTCTATATGGAAAATCTTTTTTTACCTCAAAAAGTGGAATATCAGCCAGATGATAAGAATAAAAATAAAGGACAGGTTGTTATTGAGCCATGTTGGCCAGGTTATGGCACGACTTGGGGAAATGTTTTAAGAAGGGTTTTATTAACCTCTCTGCCCGGTGCCGCTGTGACGGCCGTTAAGATTAAAGGAGTAAAATACGAGTTTTCCACCATTCCTGGGGTTTTAGAGGATATTTTGGAAATTATTTTAAATCTCAAGGCCTTACATTTAAAGATTTTGACCGAAAAGGAAGAGCCGATTAAATTAAGCATTAAGGTCAGCGGAGAAAAAAAAGTAACCGCCGGAGATATTGAAAAATCAGCAGAAATAGAAATTGTTAACCCCGACCTTTTAATTGCCACCTTGACAGACAAAAAAGCGAGTCTGGAAATGGATATTTGGGTCACAAAAGGCTACGGTTGGATACCTTCTGAAGAAAAACCGAGAGGTGGTTTGGAGGTGGGAACAATCGTCACAGATTCGATTTTTAGTCCGATTCTGAACGTTTCAGTTAATGTTGAAGATATGCGGGTGGGAAAGAGAACCGATTTTGACCGCATTATTTTAGGTATCGAAACCAATGGAACCATTTCTCCTTTTGAAGCTTTCTTATACGCCAGTAAATTATTAGCCGACCAATTTAACAGTTTAATTAATTTAAGTGGCAAATCTGAAACCTACGAAGTCGCCCCATCGGCGACCCGTCGCCGAAAAGGCGGGAAGAAAATGGTCAGTAAAAAAATTAAAGAGAAGGCCGTTAAAAAAACAGTTGCTAAAAAGCCGGCCAAAAAGAGTAAAAAGAAATAATTTATGCGCCACCTGATAAATAAAAGAACTTTAAACAGAAAAAGAGATCAGCGGCGGGCTTTGTTAAAAAGTTTGTCTGTTAATTTTATTTTGAAGGAAAAAATGAAAACTACGGAAGCCAAGGCTAAAACCGTCAAACCGGTTATTGAACGTTTAATTACTCGGGCTAAAGAAAATAATTTAAATAATTATCGCCGGATCAATTCTTATTTACAGAGTCGTGAAGCGACCAAGAAGTTACTGGAAAAAATCGGTCCTAAATACAAAGAAAGAGCCGGCGGATATTGTCGGATAATTAAAATCGGACCAAGAAGGGGCGATGCCGCTCCCATGGTTATTTTAGAACTTGTTTAATTATGTTTAAAATTGAAAGAAAAATTCATAATCTTGACGCCACAGATAAGGTTTTAGGACGTTTAGCTGGCCAAGTAGCCCGTCTTTTAATTGGTAAAATGAAAGTCAGCTATCGGCCCAATGTTGATAATGGCGATATCGTAGTGGTTGAGAATGTCAAAAAAATGAAAAGTACCGGGAAAAAATGAAACCAAAAAAAATATTATCATCAAAGCCAATATCAGGGCGGATTGAAAACGAAAAAAATGAGCGAGATTTTTTCAAAAAGACCGGACGAAGTTTTAAACAAAGCGGTTTGGAAAATGTTACCTAAGAATAAATTAAGAAAACCGAGAATTAAAAGATTAAGATTTAAATAAACTGATAATAAGGAGGATAGAGAATTGAAAAAAGCTTTAGTGATTACCGCATTACTGCAAAGGGCAACTCCCATTGCCATTTTTTTAGCCAAAACAACGGGAACTTACGAGTTTCTATTTTGCCGGCCGGAAGAGACAGAGGAAATCTGCCAAAATAATAAGTTCTCTGAAATTTATATTGACGAGAACGTGGATGAGGATCTGACAAACCGGATTATGGCCCTCTTGGCCCAAAAAGGCATGGGAAGGATTTATTTCTTGGGCCTGAAAATCGTTCCCCTTGGACAATCAAAAATTGCCCCGGGAACGGTTATCCCGGTTTCCTCGTCTTCGAATTGATTTTACTTGGTATTTGAAATCCCGGTCGTTTGACCGGGATTGTCTTTATATTTTAAAAATGTTAAAATTTTTATATGTCCAGATTGGAAATTAAAAAATATGGCCATCCCGTTTTGCGGATTAAATGCGAAGAGGTGGAGAAAATAAACGATGAAATAAAAGAATTAGCCAAGGAGATGTTGAAAACCATGCATCAGGAAAAGGGCATTGGTTTGGCCGCTCCGCAAGTCGGGGACAAAAGGCGGATTATTGTCCTGGATATTGGTCAAAGCCCGCTTTCTTTGGTTAATCCGAAAATAGTTGAAAAATCAAAAAAAACTTCCAGTGATTACGAAGGGTGTTTAAGTCTGCCGGGGGTTAATTTGAAAATTAAAAGAGCCAAGGAAGTTGAAGTCACCGGATTTTTATTGGAAAGAAATCAGCCGGTAAGGATAAAGGCGGAAGGTTTATTGGCTCGGGACTTTCAGCACGAAATCGACCACTTAAATGGAATTTTGATTATTGACCGCGTTTCTCCCTTTAAGAAGTTGAGGGTCATCAGAAAATTAAAAAAAAGATTGCGGGGTTAGTATAGTGGCATTATGCATCCTTCCCAAGGATGAGAGACGGGTTCGATTCCCGTACTCCGCTCCAAGATTTGACTTCCTCTATACAAGCT
>CAZAGY010000084.1:0-3559 GCA_964485025.1 uncultured Gammaproteobacteria bacterium | reverse complement strand
TAGTAGATTTGCGTAGGGATATTGTTTTGGCCAAGATATTTTTGCAAACAGTCTCTTTTTTTTACTCTGATGGTGTATTGGTTAAAGACATGGAATATAGAACATGAAAACATTGGAGTAGTTATTTCTTTAATATTTCTAAGCCGTTTTGTATAATATTCGGCGTTCTTTTGCCTGACCTTTGTCCATTTATCCAGATGTTTCAGTTTGACGTTGAGGACCGCGGATTGCAGCGCGTCCAAACGGCTACTGGTGCCGATAACCTGATGATAGTATTTTCTTTTCGTTCCATGAGCCCTTAAAATCCTTATTTTTTCCGCCAGTTTTTTGTTATTGGTCACCACCATGCCGCCGTCTCCATATCCACCGAGGTTTTTGGAAGGGAAAAAGCTTAAACAACCGCAATCACCAATGCTTCCAATCATTTTCCATCCTCGTTTTAAATTTTTAATTTGTGATTTGTATTTTGTTTGTAATTCAGATTTTGAAATTTGAAATTTGATTTTGGCGCCAATGGCCTGGGCCGCGTCCTCAATTACTTTCAGTTTGTATTTTTTGGCGATTTTCATTATTTTATCCATTTCCGCCGGCAAACCGAAAAGATGGACCGGAATAATCGCTTTTGTTTTATTAGTGATTAGTTTTTCTATTTTATCAGGATCAATATTGAATGTTTGAGGATTAATATCAATGAAGACCGGTTTAGCCCCTAATAGGGAGACGACTTCGGCCGTGGCGATGAAAGTAAAAGAGGGGACAATAACTTCGTCGCCCGGCTTAATCCCCAATGCTCTTAATGATAAAAGTAAAGCGTCGGTGCCGGAATTAAGGGCGATGCCGTGTTTGGCGTTACAGTATTTTGCCACGTTGTTTTCCAGTTTTTCCACTTCCGGACCGAGAATGAAATTACAATTATCCAGAATATTTTTGACCGCCTTGTCAATTTCTTTTTTAATTGATTTATACTGCGCTTTTAAATCCAAGAATTGCATATTTATTTTATTTCCTTAACTGTCTTATTCTTTTTCTGGTATTTTCTTTTGCATTTCAGGCAAACAGCTTTGTTTTTTTTGAAATCAAGCTTGTTGCCGCATTCGCATATCCAGCCGGTTTGTTTAGCCGGCACGCCGACGACCAGGGCGTAATCAGGTACGTCCCTGGTGATGACCGAGCCGGCGCCGACAAAAGCCCATTGGCCAATACTATGGCCGCAAATAATCGTGGCGTTGGCGCCGATCGAAGCGCCCTGTTTGACCAGAGTGTGCTGCCATTGGCCGTATTTTGGGTATTGTTTTTTAGGGTATTTTGCCCGGGGATTGGGGTCATTGGTAAAAACAACTGACGGCCCGACAAAAACGTGGTCCTCCATGGCAACCAGGTCCCAGACATCAATGTTTGATTCCAGTTTTACGCCGTCGCCCAGCTTGGCTTTAGATCCGATAAGGCAATTGTGGCCAATGACGCAGTTTTTGCCGATTTGTGCCTGACCTAAAACCTGGGAATTCTGCCAGATTTTCGTTCCTTGGCCGATTTTGGCTTTAGGAGAAATTTCCGCGGTTTTATGATGCCAATGATTCATATAGTTTTTCTATTAATTTAATTGATTTTAAAGCCTCTTTGGGCGTGGTCCCTTTTCCTTTCAGCAAGTCTTCATAAACGAAGCGGTGGAGATTTTCGTAAGAAAGATTGTCCTTGGAGGAGAAATTGTAGTTTTCTCCGTTTATCTTGAAAACCCGCCTCTGATTTTGCTTTGTTTCGTCCGTACTGATGTGCCAGCGGCAGACATAGTTTTTTCCTTCAATGATTCCAGTACCGGTTTTTTCATCCAGGGTCAATGTCTTTGTTTTTTTCGGCTGGCCGAAGAGATAGACAAGAAGATCAAAATAGTGGATGCCCAGATTGAAAAGCACTCCGCCGGATCTTTTAAATTGTCCTTTCCAGATTTTGTAATAGTCCTTGTCCCGGTGGACGGAGATATCCATTTCTACTTGATATTTTTTATCTTTTTTCATTCCGGCGGATATCTTTTCTTTCAATTCCTTAACCAAAGGATGATATCTTAATTGAAGAACCGTAAAGATATTTTTATATTTTGACAAGATTTCCGCTTGTTTGGAATTAATGGTCAATGGTTTTTCACAGAGGACGATTTTTTTGTTTTTTGCCGCGGCTAAAGCCATTTCAAAGTGCAGATCGTTTGGCGTTAAAACAACAACACAATCAGTTTTCGGATTTTTTACTGCTTTTTTCCAGGCATTTTGTCCATGAGCCGTATTAACAATGTCAATAATTTTTCCATGAGTGTGATAAATGGCTTCCAAGTGGCGGGGGGAAATGAAGCCGGTGCCGATAATGGAGTAGTTCATAAAAATTTGGGTTATTTAATATTATAAATGAAAAACATTTTTATATTTTCTGGTTTTTATGGCGTTTCTCGTGTCAATAATAAGCTTTGATTTTTGAGCTATTTTTTCATAATCAAAGCCGGAATGGTCCGCCAAAATTACAACACAGTCATATTTTGAGAATTCTTTACTTGAGGCCCGTTTTATTTTTTCGTTTTTTATCTTAAATTCTTTCACAAAAGGGTCAAAGTATTCAATTTTTGCTCCTTTTTTAATTAAATCTTCAATGATCGGATAAGCGGCTGATTCTCTGGTGTCGGAAATGTCTTTTTTATAACTTACGCCCCAAATTAAAATCTTGGAACCGTTAAGGGACTTTTTATTCTTATTTAAAGCAAAAATTATTTTTGTCACCACAAAATGGGGCATTTGAGAGTTAATCTGTCCGGCCAATTCAATGAAACGGGCATAAAAATCGTATTCTTTTGCTTTCCAGGACAAATAAAACGGGTCAATGCTGATGCAATGCCCGCCGATTCCCGGTCCGGGATAAAAAGGCATAAAACCGTAAGGTTTTGTCTTGGCGGCCTCAATCACTTCCCAGATGTCGATATTCATTTTTCCACAGAGAAGAGCTATTTCATCAATCATGGAAATATTGACGATTCTGAAAGTATTTTCCAAAAGTTTGCTCATTTCCGCCACTTTAGGAGAAGAGACGGGAAAAACCTTTTCAATAAAAGAAGCGTATGTTAGACAAGCCAGATCGGTTCCTTTTTTACTTACTCCTCCGACGACTTTTGTTATGTTTTTAACCTTATATTTTTTATTTCCCGGATCAACTCTCTCAGGAGAGAAGGCCAGAAAAAAGTCTTTTCCTTCCTTAAGACCGTTTTCTTCCAAAATCGGTAAAACCACCTCCTGAGTGGTTCCCGGATAAGTGGTACTTTCTAAAATAATTAATTGTTCTTTTTTCAGAAAATTTTTAACAGTATTAACACTTTCTTTTAAAAGAGAAATATCAGGCTGTTTATATCCGTCCAAAGGCGTGGGAACGCAGATGATGACGACATCTGATTTTTTTAAAACATTTTTATCAGTGGTGGCAAACAGCCTCTTATTTTTTATATTTGTTTTTATTTCATCATTTTCTACGTCCTCTATATAGGAAACGCCCTGATTTAATTTTTTTATTTTTTGAGTATTGTTATCTA
>CAZAGY010000083.1:0-3609 GCA_964485025.1 uncultured Gammaproteobacteria bacterium | reverse complement strand
TTTGAGCCATCCTCACCATGGCGTCATAGACCGCCGAGTCCCCATGGGGATGGAACCTCCCTAAAACATTACCGACGACGGTCGCCGACTTTCTGTATTTCGCCCCGGGTCTTAATCCCATTTCCAACATGGCATAAAGAATTCTCCGATGAACCGGTTTCAATCCGTCGCGCACATCGGGAAGGGCGCGAGAAACTATAACGCTCATCGCGTATTCTAAATAAGAACGACCCACTTCTTGTTCCAGGTCGACCGATTCTATTCTGTCTGTTTCCGTATCGGGCGCATTATCCTGTATATCGGGTTTTTTACTTTTGTTTTTCTTCTCAATTTTCTTGTTCATACTGTAAAACTTTTTCCTTTAAACGATTAATCTCCTCTTTGTTTAACGGCTCGGGCAGTATTTCTTCTTTTAACGTCTTAGCCCCGGTTTTTAACTCCTTAAATGACCCGCTAACCTCGATGACCGCTTCTTTAATCATCCTGATCAAACTGTCATCTGTCTGGTCGGGAGAAGTTAGGTCAAAAGACCAAACTAAAAAAAAGAAAATAAGAATTAAAATCACTATGACGCTTAAGGCCGTTCTAAGCATAAGTTTAAATTTTTGGTTCTAAAACAATGATTTTTGTTTCTTCAAAAGATAAGTCCTTTTTATTTAATGAAAGTTTTTCCGTCCTTTCTATGTTCTTGACCCCCATCTCCTTTAAAAATTCTTCCAATGTCCCCTGGTTCGTTTTGGTTTTGGGAATTTTATAACAACAGGGGATGACGATTTTGGGTTCTATGGAATTGATTATTTCAATCGCTTTCTCCGGACCAATGGTGTTCTTGCCGCCAACGGGGATGAACAAAACATCAATCCCGTCGAGATGCTCCAATTCCTCGCTTCTAAGTTGAGTATTAATTTCCCCCAGGAACCCGTAACGGACCCTGTCCATCTCAATCTGATAGATTGTTAGGTTTTTATCTTTTCTTGGACAGTCTATGCCATAAATCATAATGCCCCTTATCTCGTATTCTCCCGGGGAATTGACTAACAAACCGTCTTTTATTTCCGATGCTTTTTTGTCATTCGGATCGGTTAAAACCAATATTGTTGCCTTGGAGCTCGGCCCCTTCAGGCCTATGTTCTTGGGGCTTTGAGGGTCAATTAAAATAATGTCCTGATTATTTTGTAACTTGAAACAAGATTGTCCGTACCAAGTAATTTTCATTTCAAAATGTTATTTTTGAGTATAATTTTAAATATTTTTTAGCTGATTGTTTCCATGAAAAATCTTTTTTCATGGCGTTTTTTTGTAATTGTTGCCAAAGGCCCTTCTGATGATAAGTATCGATGGCCCTATTAATGCCAACCATAAAATCTTGGGGTGAATATTTCTCAAAGACAAAGCCGGTTCCCCTGATCCTCTTCTTAAAGGGATTTATTCGCGTTGCAAACCTCATATTTTCAACTGTGTCCGCCAGGCCTCCCGTTTTCCTGACAACGGGAATTGTTCCATAGCGCATGGCAATCAATTGCGATAAGCCACAGGGTTCAAAACGGGAAGGCATTAAAAAAATGTCCGCTCCGGCATAAATTTTCTGAGCCAGGTCCGGGTCAAACTTGATGTAAACGGCGATTTGTTTTGGATATTTTTTGGCGACTTGTTGGAGCATTGATTCATACTTTTTTTGACCTTCGCCTAAAAAAATCATCTGCGCCCCCTTCCTAATGATTCGGTCGATTGACTGGTATATCAAATCTATGCCTTTCTGAATGTCCAGTCGTGAAACTACCGCCAACAGGGGGTCCGATTTTTCTTCCAACCCCGTCTCTTTTTGTAAATCCGTTTTATCAATGCCTTTTAGATTTATTGTTTTAAACGAATAATTCTTTTTTACGCATTTGTCAGTGGCCGGGTCAAACAACTCTGTGTCTATCCCATTAATGATCCCAAAAATGTCTTGTTTTCTTTTTTGAATTATTTTATCCAAACCGCGCGCGTAATAAGTTTTCGTTTTTATTTCCCGTCCGTAACTCGGGCTGACGGTATTGATCAAATCTGCGTTGAGGATCGCCTGCTGAATAACGTTGAAATTGTCTCCGTAAGGTCCGGGTGATCTTTCCGACAGACTTGTTGTCTCTGTCCCCTTCAATTCAAGAAATTTTAAAACACTTGAAAAATCCCAGCAACCTTGGGTTAAAAGATTATGAATGGTAAACAATGTTTTAATTTTTCTTGTCTCCGCTCGTTTTCTGCCTTTTATTTTCAAAAATAAAGGTATTGTGCCCGCCTGCCAGTCGTGGCAATGAATTATTTCCGGGACCCAATCGATGTTTTCAAATATCTCCGTAACCGCCTTTGAAAAAAACAAAAATCTGGCTAAGTGAAAAAATTCCTGATTTTCCAGATATACCCCCCGGTCACTGAGGTAACGGTCGTTCTTTAATAAATAGACGGGGATGTTTGCTGTCTCTATATGACCGGGTAAAAGTGTTTGGAAGATTTCCACTGTTTCCCAATTGCCCCCCATTCGAATTGTAAATGAAGATATCTTATTAAGGTCGGTCCTGTTTTTTAAAGTCTGGTAAAAGGGAATTATTATTCTTAAATCGTGTCCCGAATTTTTGATTTCCTTGCCCAATGAACCGACCACGTCGGCAATTCCGCCGACTTTTAAAATCGGGTTTGCTTCTGAGGCGGCAAAAAGTATTTTCATCAATGAATTATTAAATTTATTCGTTTTCTAAGCCCTTCGGATGTTAGACAAGTCTGTCCTTCCCCACTATCAAATTTATTTTCCCCCGGGCGGTTTCAATCAAAGCGGGCGTTTTTACTATTTTATTCTGGTCGACTTTGATCGTGACTTCCTGATTGGCTTTCTTGGATTTTATTTCCAGTCGTTTGACAAAAAATAAACTGTCTCTTTTTTCTCTTTTTTTCAAAAACAAAAACTTTTTTTCGGGACTTCCCATAAGAACTTCCAGGTGGCCGTCTTTGGGATTGCTGGCCAGTCTTAACCAATCGGGTTCTGAAAAGACTCTTTGGAAACACAACAAATCCAAATTAATGACCTTGACTGATTTTACTTTCTGGGGGACTATCTTGTACTTTCCGTCCGCTGTTAAAGTGGTTTTATTGGCTTCAAATATTACGGATGAAAAAAACCTCTGGTTGTTGATTTTTCCCACATTGACTTCTTCTATTCGGCGGGCGGAAATGACATCGCAGGCGTATTCGTTGACGGGTAAACCCAAAATCCCGGCCATTAAAGAATCTTGTTCCGTGGGAATAAGTCCCAGGACCGCCTGGGTTCCGGCTACGGATATGGCCGCTTGGCAAAGAGTCTGGTCGCTGCCGATAACAACGATGGTCGGCGTTTCTTTTTCCTTTGTCAGAATGTTGTCGATTATTTCCGACACGCTCCTTAAAATGGAGAGTTGATATTTTTTCCCGGCAATATCCAAACTGGCCAATCTGGTTTCTATTTTAGAAACGGCCTTAGTATATTTTTTTTCCACCAGAAGAGAATCGTAAATATAAAAATACATACGGATAAAATCTATGGCGACTAAATTAATGAAATCTTGCGGTTGTTAAAATAAATCGATTTAGTTCAAATTG
>CAZAGY010000082.1:0-3651 GCA_964485025.1 uncultured Gammaproteobacteria bacterium | reverse complement strand
TCTTCAAGCAATCAAAAATGCCGACAAAAGAATCAAGGGCATTAAAATTTTAACTGGCGTTGAGGTTGACATTAGAAAAGATGGAGATTTATATTTACCCAATAAAATTTTAAAAAAATTTGATTTGGTTATTGCCTCCGTTCATTCCAGCTTCAAAATGGAGAAACAAAAAATGACTCAAAGACTGATTAAAGTCATGGAAAACCCTGAAGTCGACGTTCTTGGCCATCCTTCGGGCCGCTTAATAAACAAGAGGGAACCTTGTCAAATAGATTTTAACCAAATTTTTGAAAAAGCGAGAGAAACACAAACTATTTTGGAAATCAACGCCTGTTGGCGACGGCTTGATTTAAATGCCAATCAGGCCCGTTTGGCCGGAGAAAAAGAAATAAAAATGATTATTTCTACCGACGCCCATCATTTTGATTCTTTTGAATCAATGGGGTTTGGTGTAACTGTGGCCAGAAGAGGTTGGCTGGGAAAAAAAGACGTAATCAATACCCTGAACTTAAAAAATTTTCTAAAAAACCTAAAAAATAATACATTAAAAAATCTAAAAAAATAAAAATCGGTATTATTTTTGGCGGCCGGTCTTTTGAACACGAGGTTTCCCTTGTTTCAGCCCGTTCAGTTATAAAAGCTCTAAATAAAAACAAATATCAAATTATCCCTATCGGCATAGACAAGAAAGGTTATTGGCTAAAAGGAAAAACGGCTAAAAAACTGCTTGATGGCCAAAAGGTTGGAGAAAAAGGGGAATTTATTCCAAGTTTTTTGCAATCAATTGATGTTTTTTTTCCCGTCTTGCACGGCCCCTTTGGCGAGGACGGTTCGATTCAGGGTTTTTTAGAAAGCATAAATAAGCCGTACATCGGGGCCGGTGTCCTTGGTTCGGCTTTAGGTATTGATAAAAAACAGCAAAAAATCATTTGGCAAAAACATAAATTGCCAGTTGTCGATTTTATTTGGTTTCTGAATAAGGAATGGAAATTAAACCAAAAAACAATTATTAAAAAGATTGAAAAAAGAATAAAATATCCATGTTTTGTTAAACCGGCAAACGCTGGTTCAAGCGTGGGTATTTCTAAAGTCCGTGATAAATCGGAATTAATTAGAGCTGTTAATTTGGCCAGGAAATATGATTGTAAAATTCTACTTGAAAAAGCGATTAAGAAAGTAAGAGAAATTGAAGTTGGTGTTTTAGGTAATGATCAGCCCGTAGCCTCCTGTCCGGGAGAAATAATTCCCAGCAATGAATTTTATGATTATGAGGCGAAATATGTTGACGGTAAATCAAGAGTGATTATTCCGGCTATAATTAATGAAAAAACTGTCGAAAGTATAAAAAAAATAGCCATCTCGGCTTATAAAACGCTTGACTGTCAGGGTATGGGACGGGTGGATTTTCTGTTGGCCCCCCAAAAAATCTATTTAAATGAAATTAATACTATTCCCGGATTTACTTCTATCAGTATGTATCCAAAATTATGGAATGCTTCCGGCCTATCATATCCAAAGCTCTTGGATAAATTAATCAATCTGGCATTTGAACGTTTTAGAGAAAAACAAAAACTTCATTATTCCTATAATTTCAAGGGGCGAATCAAATGGAAAAGAAAACTTTTACATTTGTGAGTTCTAAGGAAATTTCAAGCTTTGCTTATGGGCCCAAACGTCAATGGTATGTCTAATAAATACAGAAAAACTTTTAATAATCATTCTCTTTCTCGTTCCAGAAGTATAAACGTAGGAAGATTGAAACAATCAAGACAGTATTTTTTAAAAAAAAGGTTTTTAAGAATTAGATTATTCTTATTGATCACTGCTATAATTTTAATTTTATTGTCAATTTTTTATTACTTATTCCTTTCTGGTTTTTCGTACATCAAGAACGTAGAAATTAATAAAATAAAAGACAATCATTTAATCACTGAGCAAGAGCTTAAACAAACTGTTGAGTTAATAGCCGATAAAAAAAGATTTTTTATTTCTCAAAATAATATTGTTTTTTTTAAGAAGAAATCCTTAGAAGAAATGCTTAAAGAAGATTCAAGGGTTGAAACCTTCTCAGTGGAAAAGAAATGGCCCGATACTTTACTAATTGAAATTACTGAATCGGAACCGATTGCTTTATTGATCAGTTTTGCCAATAATGAAAATTGTTATTTAAATTCTGAAGGAAGGGTGATTTATGTTTCTTCTTTTACGACGCTTTTGGAACAAAAATTACCTGTTTTCTATGACCAAACAGAAGTTAATTTAGCTGACCCAAGCTATATCAAGCTATTTAAGAACGTTCTGAGCTTAATAAAATGCGATATTTTAAGTCAAAACGATATAAAGGCAGATATGGTCAAAATCTCGGAAAAAGCCGATATTTTTGAGGTAGAAATAACTACTAATGAACAGTGGAGGATATTAATTAATTCTGAAGCTGACTTCGAACAACAAATAGGCAATTTAGCTTTAATTCTCAAAGAAAAAATAAAAGATCGTAATAATTTGGAACAAATTGATTTAAGATTTGGTGAAAGGATTTTTTATAAATCAAAAGAATAAAGTGATGTTACGGGAACAATAATATATATGAAAAAAGGGGCTTAAATGGTCTCTTTTAATATATACCTAGATATGTGACGTAAAAGAGATATTGTGCGAACCATAATGACTTTTTTCCTTGTCTCCCCTTTAAAATTAAGGCTGGATAATATCCTGAAAACGTATATCTTCTATCTTTTCCCTGTTTATCTTCTGTATATCCTGAGTAAAAAAACTTTCTTTTTCTCTTTGGGATATCTCCGACCAGACATTCATATATTCTCTCATAAATACGGCTCCCATGGCAAAAACAACCAATAAAGACATTACTAAAAAAATAAAAGAAAATGTAGGATTAATTTCCTTTTGCCACCATCTTTTTGCTTTTTCAATATTCTTAATATTATCCATACCGACTATAAAATATTTTACCATTCAATAAAAGCTATTGTTGCTTTTTCTCCACATTTTCCTCTTTGGTCGTTACGGCGGCGAAAGCACCTGCCAGAAGCAAAACTATACCTAAAATAATAATTCCGCCGGATAAATATAATTCTTTCATAATCAAGGCATGAGGTGAAAAAACAAATTCTTCAACAGCTTCCTGGGGAATGGTAAAATAGTTGTAAACGCTGACAGAGACAATCACAATGCCGATGATCATTAATAATGCCCCCAGCCAAATTAACTGACTTTTAGTCCCTCCCTCTTTAAGATAAATTTTAAATGATTTCATTTTTATTAATTATTTTTATTAATTATTAATTTATTATTGTTCTATATCACATTAATATAAACGTTGATATATATTATAATTGATTTTATTTTAATCACAATAGGTACTCTTCCGGATTAACCGGTATACCATTTAATCTTACCTCGAAATGCAAATGCGGACCAGTGGAAAATTTTCCGGCACCAGAAGTTCCGGGCAGTCCCCCGCTCCGTCCGATAACCGTGCCCCTTTTAACATATTCTCCCTCTTCTACCAGAATTTCGCTCACATGGCCGTAATGGTTGAAAAAGAATCATTATGAATAATCATAATATAACTATACCCCAAACCTCCATGTTTAGCGCGCGCAATATATCCTGAGGCGGCTACTCTTACGG
>CAZAGY010000081.1:0-3656 GCA_964485025.1 uncultured Gammaproteobacteria bacterium | reverse complement strand
GCAGTATCTCAGTCCCAATGAGGCGGGTCGTGCTCTCACACCCGCTACCCGTCATAGGTTTGGTGGGCCATTACCCCGCCAACTGCCTGATAGGCCATAAGCTCCTCGGAAAGCGCGATTGCTCGCTTTAATTATTAAACTTAGTTTAATAATCACATGGGATATTAGCCCCGATTTCTCGGAGTTGTTCCCCTCTTTCCGGCAGATTACTAATGTGTTACGCTCCCGTTTGCCACTGTCCGATAAATCGGACCGTTCGACTTGCATGCCTTAGACACGCCGCCAGCGTTCATCCTGAGCCAGGATCAAACTCTCTAATAAGAGTTTGTAATAAATAATTGAATAGACTTGTTGATTCTCTGTGTTTAATAGGTTTTTCAAAGAACTTATTAAAATAGCGAGGACAACAACCTCGCTATTTTTATACAAAAATATAGATTGTTGACTTGCTAGATTACATTATTAAAAATTAATAATTTAACTGTAAACATTATAAATAGCTTTGTAATAATTGTCAATGCCCGATTGTGGAAAATTTTAAGGCCCTGTGTCTGTCCTATTTTAAATGATTTAATTTCCACTCCCTGATTTTTCTATGATCGCCGGTTAAAAGAACTTTAGGAACTTTAAATTTTTTAATTGTCCCTCTTCCGTTATTGACGGTTAATATTTCTGGTCTGGTGTATTGGGGATACTCAAAATTGCCTACTGATTTGGAAAACGACTCTTCGTTCAGTGATTCTCTTCTTATTGCCCCGGGAATCAGGCGGGTAATGGAATCAATAATAGCCATAGCGGGGAGTTCTCCGCCGGTTAAAATATAGGGTCCGACGGATATTTTTTCGTCGACGAATTTTTCCACTCGGGCATCAAATCCTTCGTAATGGCCGCAGATGAATATTAATTTTTTAAAATGACTGTGCTTCTCCGCAATTCTTTGGTCAAACTGTTTTCCTGACGGGGTCAAAAGAATGATTTTTTGGCTTTTATTCCTGTCGGTCTTATTAAAATTCTTTCCCTGAATACTTTCCAAGGCCTGATAAATAATATCCGCTTTCATAATCATGCCCGGACCGCCGCCATAGGGTCGGTCGTCCACTGTCCGGTGCTTATCTTTGGTCCATTTTCTTAAATCATGAATTTTAATCCTGATTAACCCTCTTCTTATGGCCCGATTGACAATGGAAGTATTGAAATACGAATCAAAGATATGGGGGAAGATTGAAATTATCTCAAAATAAATCATTTTTATTTACAAAAACCGGTAAAGTAAAAATCGCTGCCAAAGAGGACAACGATTCTTACCACCCTATTTTGGTTGATTTTATAATTTTAATTCTTCGTCAGCGCTGACCCGGGGAGCTCTTCTTGTTGAGCCTTCGGGTTCTTCTATTTTGAGATTAACTCTCGCGTTATTTCTCAAACCGACGATTCTCAAAAGACTTCTGATTGATCGTGCGGTTGCACCTTGGCGACCAATAACTTGACCCATGTCTTCTGAATTGATTTTTAATGAAAGAAGTACTCCCATTTCATCAACTTCGCGGGTCACTTTAACGTCTTCGGGATTGGTCACAAGCGCCTTAATAAGGAACTCTAAGAATTCTTGATCTTTGTGTTTTTCTGCCATATGCTTAATCTAATGTCTTGTTATATTAACTAAAGAACTAATGCATTGAATGCGTTCATCCAGTCCGCCGACCTTTTCTGAAACCGAGCTAATGACGGTCTCTCTTTAAGACTGGTTAAGTTTAATTGACTAAAGTTATTTTAACGGAATTTTCTTTTCTGTCAATGTTTACCTCTTTATCCTTTTATTTAACTATTACGGTTGATTCCTTTTTTTCCGGCTTTTCGGGTATTTTTTCAGGTTGTTTGGTGACTTTGACTTTTTTGGCTTTAATTATTCCTTGATCAACCAATAAATTATGAACTGTGCCGCTCGGCTGCGCTCCTTGGGAAATCCAATATTTTATTCTCTCTTCTTTAAGAGAAATTTTTTTTGTTAAGGGATTGTAAAAACCCAAATCCTCTAAAAAATCTCCCCAGGGATCTTTGTGATTCTCTAATAAAATAACTCTGAAAAACGGCTGGTTCTTTTTTCCTTTCCTGCTTAATTTAATCGTTAACATATTTTGGTTAATTGGTTGATTAGAAATTGAGGGATTGGTTAATTGGCGTCCTGATTACCCGATTACCCGGATACCCAACTCATTTTATTTTAACATAACTTTTTAAAAAAGCAATGCGTGTCTTATCTGTCTGCCTAAATTTGGAGGTGTGTTAAATTTTTAGTAATTGCAGCCTTCGGCTTTTTTAAACCCGGCTTCTTCCGCCTCCTCTTTGGTACAAAAATATTTATCTCCTTTTTGCAAATCTACTTTTACCCGATCATAATTCGCGCAGCCGGGGAAAAAATACGTTTTCCCGTATCCGTGCTCCGAGATATTACCTTTGATAAGGCAGTTGGGGTTTGGAGGCGGGTCGTTGGTTTCAAAGGTTGACGTTTCCTCCTTTAGTTCCTGTTCGCAGGCGCCCCACATTCCCGTTCCGTTGGTAACCGCTTCGTTGCGGCTGTGAATCAAAACGCTGCGGTATTTGTCGCTGTTTGACATAAATAATGTATCGGCAAAACCCTGTTCTAAAAGATAATCGTTGACGAAAATGTCATTGAAAAAATCCCCTTCAGGGACAAACACATGACGAAGCAGCCGTCCGAAATTGTCCGTGCCGACAATATCTTTTTCCAGCCTTACTTCTTTCCCTAAAACGAGCTCATCCAAAGCTTCTTTCGCCTCTTCATAATAACATTCACCTCGTTCCGGAGCGTCGACACCGAGGAGCCGGATAATGTTTCCACCACTCACTTCTATGGTATCGCCGTCAATAACGTCGGTAACGGTCAGGAGATTTGTTTCTGTGTCGACAACGACGTTTGCCTGCCCCTGGTCCATCTCCATCAGACCGGCGATGCCGAACAGGGTGATTACGGCGATCAATGCTCCAGCCACAATTTTCTTCAAAGGACCGTTATTAGTGGACTCCGTCAAAGCGATGATGCTAAGTGTCGCGCCCAAGGCGATGATAAAACCGAGCATAACTTTTTTGACTTTCCCCATGGTGATGCGAAAGTCTTCTTTTAGAGTCAATTTAGGCATGGTTTTGGTTGTTGATTTTCTTTGGCATAAATTTATTTTTCTTTTGCGCGCGCATCACGAAACGTTTCATCAAAAATTTCGTAATAATCGGCTTTGTTCCGGAAAGGTATTTAACCGATTACTTGATCCTCCATACGCCTGTTTTTGAAGCTTTTAACTTTCGGACTCAATATAGCGGGTGATGGAATGGCCGCTGACCCGCAAAATTTTAGCGACTTCTCCAATCGTAAAAAGTTTGTCGATATTTGAATTAATAAAATCAGCGTTCTTGTGTTCTATTCTTTCATTCTCAATGTCGGATGGTTTAATCCTTCAATAACATGAACGGCCTTGGTGTCATACCTTGCGACGATGGATATCAGATTTATGTTCAGAAACAGTGATACCATTTATTATATCCCCGCCATGCTCTTATTGATTTCTTGGTCTTTTATTCCTAAATGTTCAATTAACGCACTAGAAAGCTCTGCGCTATTTCGCTGAACCTGGAGCTATCTC
>CAZAGY010000080.1:0-3726 GCA_964485025.1 uncultured Gammaproteobacteria bacterium | reverse complement strand
CAGCTGATTGAAGCGGAACAAATTTTATCCCAAATAGAAGAATCCTTGGTTAAGATACATTCTTATTTTCAAGAAGTTCCGGATTTGGAATACAACGGTCCCTATAAAGCCGCTTTGGAGGAATACTTGGAAGCTAAATTATTCTGGCAGGTGTTAAAATTCAGTAAAATAGAATTGGTTAAAGAGGTAGAAGTGAATTATGATGATTATCTGGGGGCGATTTGCGATTTAACTGGCGAAATAGTGCGTAAAATGATTCTTTTGGTTATAAATGAGGAAGAGGAAAAGGTAAAGAAGTTGAAAGAATTGATAACGGAGATAATGAACGAATTGATTAAAATGGATTTAACGGGTTATCTGAGGCACAAATACGACGAGGCTAAAAGAAATTTAAAAAAAGCGGAAGAAATTTTATATGATTTAAAAATAAGAAGATAAAACCGATGGACAACCAATTAAAGTACAGACATTTTAAAGGAAAAATTTATCAAGTTATCGGTTTAGCCAAACACACGGAAACTTTGGAAAAATTGGTTATTTATCATCCGGTCGGCGACAAAAAGGTTATCTGGGCCAGGCCCAAATTAAAAATTTTTGATAAGGTGAACATTGATGGAAAAAAATATCAAGGTTTAAAAAAGTTTAATTTCATGACCCGTGTTATTTGACGAGAAAGAGAAAATTGAAAGAGAGATAAAAAAGAAAATTTTGACTTATATTTTAGGCGCTTTAGGATTAGTAGCCGCTTTAGCCTGGAATGACGCCATTAAGGGTTTAATTGAATATTTTTATCCTCAGGAAAACAACACAGTCGCGGCTAAGTTAGTTTACGCTTTAATTATTACCATCGTTGTTATTTTATCGTCCTTGATAGCCAATAAAATTTTAAAAAACAAGAAACAAAAATAATTTCTTGGAACATTAATGGCATCAGGTCAGTTTTTAGAAAAGGATTTTCGAAATGGTTTAAAAAAATTAAAGTGGGTATTATTTATTATCTCAATTCTTAAATGCGGAAATATACTTGGTGGCCGTATCCTTATCAAGCCGGAAAAGGAGACATAAGTTGACGCATCGATTATATTTTTGTTTTTCCTAAAATGGTTTCCCGAATTAAAAAAAGTTTTTGTTTTTTCAGGCGTCAGGAGTTTAGATCATCGCCCTTTAGGGGTTGAAATTTTTTGAAAATTTGATATATTTTTAATATGATCAGACCAAATAAACAAGAATATTATTTAGGCATCGCCGGAAAAATTGGTGAACGGTCAACTTGTTTCCGCAATAAACTGGGGGCGATAATCGTTAAGAACGATCAGATAGTGGCCACTGGTTACATTGGTGCTTGCCGAAAAACTAAGGATTGTCTGGAACGGGGAAAATGTCTGAGAGACGAATTAGAAATTAATCACGGTGAACGTTATGAAGTTTGCCGTTCAGTTCACGCCGAGCAGAACGCGATCATTAACGCTGCTCGATCAGGCGTATCTATTTTAGGCGGGGAAATGTATATTTCCGGAATTAAAGCCGATGGTGAAAAAATAGACGCATTTCCCTGTTATATTTGCAAAAAAATAATTATCAATGCCGGCTTAAAAAACATAATTTGTTCGACTAAAGACGGCAAATACGAAATTTTTTCCATTAAGGACTGGGTAAATGATTGGCAAAAAAAAGACCTTTTGGACGACCAAAAAAAATATGGTTCAGACCAAAATAAGAAATAAAACAGTTTAATATTTTAATGTGTAAATAATGTTAGTATGGAAAATTGCAGTCAAAAAGATAATATTCAACAGCAGAACGAGGCGGGAAGTCTCATTTTTTCAACCCCCGGGTTTTGGCGATGGTATTTTGTCAGAAAGCCAATTTTCTTTTTGAGGTTCATTGCATTCTCCTATTTTATTCAGTGGCTCATTTGGAATGTTTTTACTTTAATTAAAAAAGGGAACCTGGAAGCTATTTTTTTTCTTCAAAAGACGTGGGAAGGGGCCGGCGGTATCACATTGGTTTTCGGTCCGATACTGGGGACTATATTTATTTTTGTCACCATTCTGCCGTTGGTAATGATGTGGGTTTTTTACGCTATGAGCGTGAGTAAATGGGAAATCAAAGATCCTGCTTTAAGATTTTGGGCTGGAGTGGGAATTTTTTTGGTTCCCTTTGTTTCCACCTTATTTTTCAAACTTTTAGCCTTGATTTTATCAGGCATTGGTTATTAATTAGGAATTAAATGTTTATTAAGGTTAAAGTTTTTCCTGACTCGAAAAAAGAAGAGATAGTAAAAAATAAGAAAGGAAGTTTTGAAATAAAAGTAAAACAAAAACCGATTCAGGGATTGGCTAATTTGGCAACGATAAAAATTTTATCATTATATTTTGAAATCCCGGAACGAAAGATAAGACTGATAAAAGGTTTTAAACAAAGAAATAAAATTTTCAAAATAATAGATTAATTTTTAATTTTTTTATTGAATAAAATTAAGTAAAATTCTTTAAAATAATAAAAATGGAGGTTTCTAATGGAAAAGGGAAGATTGGAAGTTATTACCGGTTGCATGTGCTGTGGTAAAACAGAAGAGCTTATGCGCCGGATCCGTCGGGCGAAAATAGCCAAACAAGCAGTGGTTATTTTCAAACCTGCGGTGGATACCCGATCATCTGGCATTAAGTCTCGCGACGGCCAGACCATGGAGGCTGTCGAGATTTTTTCAACCGAGGAAATTCTTAAGGAGTCAAGGAATTTCCGAGTAATCGGACTTGACGAGGCTCAGTTTTTTCAGGGATTGATTAAAGTAGTGAATATTTTAATTAATCAAGGGAAAAGAGTAATCATGTCCGCATTGGATACAGATTTTCGAGGTGAGCCTTTTGGCGAGATCCCAAATCTTATCGCGATCAGTGATGAGCATTTACTTTTGACCGCGATCTGCATCAAGTGCGGTACTTATGCGGTCAGGAGCCAGAGGTTGATTAACGGGGAACCCGCTCCTTATGATAGTCCTCAGATAATGGTTGGAGGAGACGAAGTCTATGAGGCGAGATGTCGGAACTGTCATAAAGTCCCGGGGGCGCCAAATTAAGTTAATTGTAAAAAGATTATAACCAAGCCAGCTTCGCGCTGGCTTGTTTCATTGTTGATTCAGTTCAAATATGTTAATATTTTATTATGGAAAATAAATCAAAAATCGGAATTATCGGTGGTGGGAATTTGTACCATCTTGATTTTTTATCATCATTGGAATTGAAAAGTTACCATACTTTTTATGGCGAAGCCTCTTACTATTTGATCAATAATAACAACCCTTTGATTTTACGTCATGGTATTCCTAAAGATAAGCCGCCGCACAGAATAAATTACCAGGCAAACATAATGGCTTTTAGAGACTTAGGAGTAAAATATGTTTTTTCCTTTAATTCCGTCGGTTCTTGCAAAAAATCAATCAAGCCGGGAGAATTTTTAATTCCCGATGATTATATTGGTTTTGAAACGGCCACTTTTTATAATCAGGAATGTAAATACGTGACCCCGGGGATGTCTTCCAAATTAAGAGGTATTTTAATTGATGTTTTAAAGAATTTGAAATTTAGTTTTAAGGAAAGAGGGATATATTTTCAAACGCGTGGGCCGAGATTTGAAACCAAGGCGGAAATAAATTTAATCAAAAAATTTGCTGATGTTGTCGGTATGACCATGGCCCAAGAGGCGACCTTGGCAAAAGAATTAAAC
>CAZAGY010000079.1:0-3809 GCA_964485025.1 uncultured Gammaproteobacteria bacterium | reverse complement strand
AAATTTCATCTGCCCAACCAAAAATATTCTTGAGACAATTTTCAAGATTTAATTCTTCGCTATAAGTTAAAATTATAACGCTTATTGGATTTCTCATAATTATTTCTTTTCCGCCAAAACATGGATTGAATGAGGAATTGGATAAAACCGACCGTAATATCCATATTTTATAACATTAAAACTAAATTTGTTCAACAAAAAGAAAAGAGTCTTTTTGGAAAAAAATCTGATATGTGAACCAATCGGATTGAAATGCCTGTTAAAAGCAAAAATCGCTATCAAAATATTTTTAATAAACCCATGATAGGGAACCGTAAGCAAAAATTTTCCCCCCGGCTTCAAAATTCTTTGAAGTTCGGAAACGGCATTTTCAACATCGTAAATATGTTCTAAAACTTCCGAAGAAAATATAAAATCAACACTCTTATCGCCAAGTGGAATTTTTTCGCCATCACCGACTTTATAGAATACCGCCGTTGGCAATTTTTTTTTCGCCATCTCCAACGCGGTACCAGAAACATCAATGCCGATATAACGCGCTTCCGGATTCAAAACAGTCATTTCTTTCAAAATGACGCCGTTTCCACAGCCAAAATCAAGGATGGTTTTACCGCTTTCTAAAGGAATAAAACTTTTAAGTATGGGCCACTTTTTTTTAAAATCTGATAAGTTTCCATCCGCGCCAAGCCAATAGTTTTCATAAAATCCTTCCTTCGCCATAAATATCATTATATAACTTCAAAAACTTATCCGCTACCACATCAATTGAAAATTCTTTTTTTACCAATTCTTTACCGTTTTCCCCCATTTTTACTCCTAAGTTTACGTTTTCCAAAAGATTTAAAATAGCGCTAGCGAGTTCTTCTGAATCTTTATCTATTATTATGCCCGCTTTATTTTTTAAAATATCAGGCGCAATGCCAACATTTTTTGTAATTATTACCGGCAAACCAAAACATATTGCTTCAATAACCGCCATCCCAAAACTCTCCGAATAAGAAGGCAAAACAAAAACATCACTATCCTGAAAAGCGGCGATTTTATCGTCGCCCTTGAGCATTCCTGTAAAAATTATATTAAAAGACGCTGATTTATGCTGATTTGACTGATTTGCGCTAATAAGATTATTAAAGGAAGAAATAATTTCTTTAATCTTTTTGCTATAATTTTCATCATCCGGACCAGCCAAAACCAAAATCGCCTTCGGCTCTTTTTTAACAACTTCGGCAAAAGCCGGAATAAGCGTATCCAAACCCTTAATCCAAGTTAAACGGCTTAAAAATAAAACAATTTTTCTGTTCGAATCAATACCGAACTTCTCTCTAAAATCAATCTTATGAGGTTTAACCTCATAAAATTGAAATTCTGTTAGGTCAAGGCCGTTCGGAATAACTATTCCCTTTTTCAACGGCAAGCCGGCTCTTAGATATTCTTCTTTTTCCGCTTCAACCGCAAAATGAACAGCGGAAGCGCCTTTTAAATTTCTATTTTCTATAAGAGAAATATAAATTCTTTTTTTAATTTTTTTTAAAAAATTTTCACTAAAAAGAGGCGACTTCATCAAACTGCCGCGCGGTGAAATAATATAAGGTTTTTTAAATTTCTTCGCGTAATACGCGCCAAGCGTTGAAGCGGAAAGAAAAACAGAAGTGATATGAATTAAATCAAATTGCCGTCCGTTTTGAGCCAAAGCCTTGCGTAAATCGCGCGAATAAAACCAGGTGCGCGGAAACGAACTTTTAAAATAAAAAACTTTTACTCCGTCTTTTATAACTCGTACATCGGTAGGCGCATTTAAATCATTCGGACCATCAATATTGGTCGTATAAACAGTTACTTCAGCGCCGGCTTTTACCAATCCGACATTCAAACTATGGACGCTTTCAATCGGCCCGCCATAACGGTGGGCCGGAAAATAAGCTGGAATAATATGGAGGATTTTCATAGTTCAGTAGTTTTTATAAGTTTAACTGGTTTTATTAAAAAATAATGTATTATCAGCAATAATATAAAAATCTTGACCAATCCCGCGTAAACCGGCGCGATCCAATCTTCCATCCCCTTGATAATATTAAGCCATAAAATACTGTAAATCATAACTCCCGAGAACGAAATATTTGTTCTTTTAATAAGACATTCATAAATCAGACGGAACAACATTCCCATAAAAAACATCCCTAAAACAATACCGGCAAGCCCGAAATTCATATACAAATCACCAACAATAGTCACTCCAACTGTTGACTTTACGCTCGGCGCTAAAAGACCGGAACGATGTCCAAAGTCGCCGCCTCCGCTAATAATGGGCTTATTCGTCCAAATAAATCGAGGGGGTCCCAAGCTGATAAAAAAATTCAATAATGGTTTCCCATATAGAAAAGGCTCATCCATTTCAACAATCCTTGAGAAAACAGTAAATTGGTCTACTCTGGAAAAAATACTGTCAAAAGTAAGGTTGCCCGCGTTTTTAGCATAAGTCAAAGAATTTTCTATGTTTTTAATTGGTCTTTCCGCTAATGAATAATAGCGTAAAATTTCCGGACTTCGGCAAATATTGCCAAGGGGAAATACTACAATTATTGCTCCTAAAATTATAATAACAATCTGTCGCCAAGAAACGCGTGAAAAATAAGATTTCAATATAAGATAAAGAATAATCGGCATTATTACGGAAGTTCGATTACATGACGGCAAGGTGTAAACCATTTCCAATATAAATGTTCCCCATGCTATTTTTTGCCACAGACGATAACGCGCATCGTTGTTTTTTTTAAAATAAAAATAACTTGTAAACGCAATAATTAGAGCGACATAAGACAACCAATCAAAAATTCCAAGCAAGCTGTAAAAAGAACTATTTTGAAACCATGGATTTTGTTGCCAATAAGAATAAACTCCGCCGAAGATTCTTAAAATTTTTATGCCCAAGCCCAAAACAAAGACAACTCCGAAAACCCAAAGCGCTTTTTTAAAATCCCATTCTGATTTTAATCTTAAAAATTCAGGTAGCCGTCCGACAATAGAAGATGTTTGACGATTATAATAACCAATCGCAAAAAAAATAAGGCCAAGAGTCAAATAAAGAAGCGCTTTATAATAAACAACTGAATTTTCCCATAAAAATCCGGAAACGCCGAAAAAAAACAAAATTGACGTAAAATAAAAAATAAAAAGATAATATAATATGACCGAATTGCCAAGTTCAAAAAAATCAAAAGATTTTGCCTTATTTTTGAGCCAAACCACTATTTTCATATAATTTTTTTAGAAACTGGAAGCTGAAAACTGTCTTTTTGAACCTGAGTGGAATCAATAACCTCATTGCTTTTAACAGCTTCAATAAGAACTCCATATCCCCTTAAAAAGAGGTGTTTGAATCTAAAAATACTGTTAAATTTTTTCCGGCCGCTAAATAACAAATGCAGACGATAAAAAAATTTATTTACCGTTAAAAGCGCTTTTGCGCCGAAAATAGGAAATAATAATAACGCCATCAAAGCAACTATTTCATTAGGAATGGCCACTACCAAACCCTTGTATTGCGCCTCAACTACCGAAAAACTGCTATGCTTCAATAAAATTAAAATTGTTCTTGGAGAATAAATATGATAATGATGATCCGCGAAATCATGAAATAACGGAACACTCATCAATAATTTACCCTGCGGCGATAATACTCTATGAATTTCTTGCAAAGCTTTTTTATCTTCCCATACATGTTCAATAATTTCCGACAGCACCACATATTGAAAATAATTATCGGGAAATTTAATTGGCTCACTTACTGATTGATAAATAAAAAATTTGTT
>CAZAGY010000078.1:0-3911 GCA_964485025.1 uncultured Gammaproteobacteria bacterium | reverse complement strand
CAATATTTAATTTTTTCATAATTCTTTTACTAAAATTTTTGAGGCTAATCCTCTACCCAAAGCCAATTTTGAACCTCGTACTTCAATTTCTATTGGTCCCCAGAATGGGGCTTTTCCTATAACTTTTATTTCGGTTCCGGAAACTAACCCTAAATCAGCCAACCTTTTAGTTGCTTTCCATCCGCTGGCTACAGATTCAACGATGGCGTTTTGATTTTCTTTTAAATTAGTTAACTTTGTCATGTTATTAATTCTACTAAAAATTATTTATTTAGCAATGCTGACGACCACGGAACTTGAACTTTTGGTCATCATATAACCCAATTTTGACGTTGGATTTGATTCCTATTTCCTTGATTCGGAATCCCACTTACCTATCTATGTGGAAAATTTAGAACCAACCAAAAACCCCGTAAAAATGGGGCTTGTGGGTCTATCCGATAAAAATTGTCGTGGCGGAGAGGGAGGGATTCGAACCCTCGGTACGGTTTTAGGGCCGTACAACAGTTTAGCAAACTGCCACTTTCGACCACTCAGTCACCTCTCCAATAAATAACATTATAAGTTCATTTTTCCGAAAAGTCAATTGATTCTCTTGATGTTTTCCGCCATTTACAGTACAATATCCTCTTTAATGCCTTTTATGCTAACGTTTAAAACGCAAATTACCGAATTGACCAGGGTTGGAAAAGCAATCGCCCGGCAAATGGAAAAACTGGGAATTAAAACCGCCGGAGACCTGCTGATCCATTATCCTTTCCGCTATGATGACTATAGCGCGATTTTTAATATCAAGGAATTAAAAACAAAGAAATCGGGTACCATTAGGGCAAGAATAAACCTGGTTGCCAACCATCGGTCACCAAGAAAAAGAATCGTCATCACTGAAGCGATTGTTTCCGATAAGACCGATTCTTTAAAAGTAATTTGGTTTAACCAGCCGTTTTTAACCAAAACCTTAAAATCAGGGCAAGAAGTATATTTAGCCGGCAAAATTGATTATGACGAATATTACGGCCTGCAATTAACTAACCCTTCTTATGAAATTTGCAACCAGAAAGACCCCATCCACACCGGCCGGCTGGTGCCCATATATCCCAGCACTTCCCGCTTAAGCCAGAAACAAATTCGTTTCCTTATCCGTCAAACCCTGCCCCTGGCCCAAAACATTCAAGACTGGCTACCGAGAGAAATCAGGACTAGATACGAATTAACCAGTCTTTCTTTTGCTCTGGAACAAATTCATTTTCCTCAAAACCAAAAATGGCTGGAAAAAGCGGCTCACCGCTTAAAATTCGATGAACTGTTTCTGGTCCAAACAAGGAATCAATTGGTCAGGGAGAAAATAAAAGGAAGACAAGCGATAAAAATTGAACTTAAAACGGAAGAAATAAAAAATTTTGTTCAATCCTTACCTTTTAAATTGACCGACTCCCAAAGAAAAGCCGCCTGGGAAATTGTCAACGACCTAAAAAAAGAAACACCGATGAACCGCCTTTTGGAAGGTGATGTCGGCAGCGGAAAAACCGTTGTTGCCGCTATAGCCATACTTAATACCCTAATCAATAATTACCAAGTCGCCTACATGGTGCCGACGGAAATTCTGGCAGAACAACATTTTAAAAATATTTCTAAATTATTTGAAAAATATCCGTTTAATATAGCTCTTTTAACCAGGGAAATAATCCAAACAAACTCTGTACCAGGACAAGCCCGGCGCAAAGCAGGGAAAAAAGAAAACAAAGGAAAAATTTTAGAAAAAATATCTCAAGGAAAAATTAATCTCGTCATTGGTACCCATTCCTTAATTTCCGCCTCTTCGGCGGAAAAGCCTGCCTCTTCGGCGGACAAGCAAAAAAATGTTAAATTTAAAAACTTGGCACTGGCAATCACAGACGAGCAACACCGTTTCGGCGTTGCCCAACGCGCTAAACTTATTCAACAATCTCCGCCGGAGGCGCGCCCCGGAGGCGCATCCGCCTCAGGCGGAGATTCTCCCTTGGCGGAAAGCCCTAAAAATATCAGCCCTCACTTCCTTTCCATGACCGCCACGCCCATTCCCCGTTCCGTCGCCCTCACTTTATACGGCGACCTGGATATCTCAATTATCACTCAAGTGCCTCCGGGAAGAAAACCGATTATCACAAAAATAATCGGGCCGGAAGAAATAAAAAATGTTTATGAATTTACAAAAAAGGAAATTGAAAACGGCAGGCAGGCTTTTATCACCTGTCCGTTAATCGACCCCTCTGATAAACTCGGCGTCAAATCGGTCAAAGAAGAATATAAAAAAATATCGGAAAATGTCTTTCCTGATTTTAATATCGGTCTGCTTCACGGAAAATTAAAGTCCGACCAAATAGAAAAAATTATGAAAGATTTTTCCGAAAATAAAATCAATCTTTTAATTTCCACCACGGTAGTTGAAGTGGGAATTGACGTCCCCAATGCTTCCGTGATGATAATTGAAGGGGCTGAACGTTTCGGCCTGGCTCAACTTTATCAGTTGCGCGGGCGAATCGGCCGGAGCTCTCAACAATCACATTGTTTCTTGTTTCTGGAAAACAACGGTGAAAAAGTCAAAAAAAGACTATTGGCTCTGTTGCAGGCGAAAAACGGATTTGAACTGGCGGAAAAAGATTTGGAACTCCGCGGACCAGGAGAAATTTTCGGCACTGAACAGTCCGGTTTTTCGGGTGATTTAAAAATCGCCAAACTCTCAGACGTACGAATCATCAAGGAGGCCAGGGAAATGGCCAAACAATTGTTTGAATACCCGTCAAACCTAAAAAAATATCCTCTTTTACAAAAGAAGATAAACGAATCGATCCAAATAACCCACCTGGAATAATGGGTTAAACGATTTTTATAATGGCTTCGCTCAGATTTTTAACCTGAGTTATTTTTATTTCGGAAAACTCTCCAATCGGACAAATAATTTTTTTAAAACCTAATTTGAAAGACTCCTTAATCCTCTTTTCCGTGGCTTTAACTCCCCTGATTTCTCCACCCAAACCAACTTCTCCAAAGACGGCTATTTCCGGATCTATGGGCTTATTTTTAAAAGCCGAGGTAATGGCTAAACCAACGCCCAAATCAACGGCCGGCTCGTGAACCTGTAATCCGCCGACAATATTTACATGAATGTCCTGATTGGATAAATTTAAGCCGCAACGTTTGATTAAAACCGCAATTAAAAGTCCTAATCTGTTTGAGTCAAAACCGGTTGATTTTCTTTGGGGATAACCGAAAGAAGTACGGGAAACCAAAGCCTGAACCTCAACTAGAAAAGAACGGCTGCCTTCAACTACCGGAACAACGACGGAACCGCTGACTTTTGCGTTTCGGTTGGCCAAAAAAATCTTTGAAGGGTTTTCCACTTCTACAAGGCCTGTCTGACGCATATCAAAAACCCCCACCTCATTAGTTGAACCAAAACGATTTTTCCCGGCTCTCAAAAAACGAAAGTGATGGCTAGGGTCTCCTTCCAAATATAAGACTATGTCAACCAGGTGTTCAAGGGTTTTTGGTCCGGCCATTACACCCTCTTTAGTGACATGGCCGATTATGAAAATCACGGCTTTTAATTGTCTGGCTATTTCCCTTAATTTTGAAGTGCAGGCCCTTACTTGATTGATATTCCCCGCTTCCGAACCGAGTTCGGGAAAAACCATGGTTTGAATGGAGTCAATAATAATCACCCTTGGCCTGAATTTTTCCAAATTGGCAATTACAACATTGATGTCCGTTTCTCCGAGAAATTTCCAATTATCAGAAGAAAGATGCAGGCGATCCATCCTTATTTTCACCTGTTGGGCCGACTCCTCACCGCTAACATAAAAAACCGGCTGATTTACCAGTTTGTTGGCTATTTGTAAAACCAAAGTTGACTTGCCGATGCCCGGCTGGCC
>CAZAGY010000077.1:0-3963 GCA_964485025.1 uncultured Gammaproteobacteria bacterium | reverse complement strand
CTACGATAAAGCTAATAATAACTATTGCTTAATTTGTCAAAAACTGTTATAATACTATGTCGACCAAACCAGCCCTTTTACTTAACTTATAAGCATTGCCGTGTTTTAACATCGCCGAGTATGAAGCTAGGGTTGCGGGCTTATCACTTTGTTTGATTCTTTTCAGCATACGGCGTTTAGTTGTCGTTCTAAGTGTTCTATGTTCAGAAAATTGCACCCAGCCCAAAAAATCGACGCCGCTGGCCAAAGTTTTGAAGAAAGTTTTCTTTGGATGCAGAGTCAGGCCTAAGTGTTCATTTAAAAATGTTTCCAATTTCGGCCGCAAGGCGATCAGCTCTTCTTTGTTATTGCTTAAAAATACGAAATCGTCGGCATAACGGATATAATATTTAATTTTCAAAACACGCTTAACGAATTGGTCGAATTCGTTCATATAAACATTAACCAATAGTTGCGAAGTCAGATTGCCCAAAGGCAGGCCGACGCCAATTTTTCCCGGCGTATTGAAACTGTCAATTACCTGTCCGAACAGCCACAGCAAATCCCGGTCATCAATATATTTAACCAAAATATTCTTTAAAATCCGATGATCAATGCTGGCGAAAAATTTTCTAATGTCGCATTTAAATATCCAGACGGCCTTCCGATTATTTCCGGAGACTTTGTCTCTGAACTCCGCCAGACGGCGAACGGCGCGATGAGTACCCTTATCCAGGCGGCAGGAATAGGAATCGTGAATAAATTGCCGGTCAAAATACTGATATGTTTCCTGATATAACAAATGGTGGAGCAACCGGTCTCGGACTACGGCCTTATGGATATTTCTGGGCTTGGGGTCGGAAATTTTAAAAGCCTGATAATCGCCGTGCCGATAACTTTTTTCTTTTAAATCATGATAAAGATCGAAAATATTGTCTATTAGCCGGCCTTGAAAGATAGCCACGTCCGTTCGTTTCTTCTTCCCCGCCAAAAATTCTTCCCAGGCTAAAAGCAGATTGGGAACAGTAATAATTTCGCCGTAAGTTTTAGTAAATTTTTTCATTTTAAATTTATGAGTACATCGCTCCGGCCGCCGGTGGTGCTCGTCAAAACTAAAGAAGCTTACAGTCTCTGGTTTCATTCTCTCGCGGATTTTCCCAAGATTTACCGCTACAGTCTGGGCGGAAAGATTGAAGGTCATTTTCTGTCTCTCCTGGAAAATACTTTTATTACGGCCTACCTGTCCGGCGAAAGGAAATCGGCTCAATTATCAATGGCAATTTTAAAACTTGATAGCCTTAAATTTTTTCTGCAGCTGGCCTGGGAAAATAAGTGTCTTCCGAATATCAAATATTCCGCTTTGTCCGAACATCTCGATGAAGTTGGACGAATGCTGGGCGGCTGGAAAAAGGGGCTTGATAATAAAACTCCCTCGAATGAACGAAGGAGAAACTGAAAAGTTGCGGGGACACAACGCGATGACGATACTCGCCATTCCAGACATTGTCATTCTCAAGGCGATTCACGTTGACATTCAGACCGTCCGAATTCACGTTCACGTTGACCACGAAAATGTATAAAGTGCCTTCCGGTTTCACCGTCGTTCTGACAAATACGAAAGAAGCGACTGAATATTATTCGGGACATAAAAGTCCTCAAGCACCTTATACCAACTTATAATTTTTTAATTAAAAATATTTTTCCTATTTCGTAAGCCGTAACCGCCGAAAATCTCAAAAATATTTTTAAACAATCTTGGCCCGACAGCCTTGACCGGCGGACAAAACAAAATCATACCTTCATTATACAAAAAAATCCCCCGGAATCCAAGAGCTTAGTTTTAGACTAAGTTCAAAGGATCCGAGGGACAAAGGGACAAATACCAAAGGAACTATTCGGCCAAAGGTATAAGTTGCGGGGACACAACGCGACGACGATACCCGCCATACCAGACATAGTCATGCCCAAGGCGACGCACGTAGACATCCAGACCGTCCGAATACACGCGCACGTGGACCACGAAATATTCGCCATTGACTTTCGTTAAAAAGAAAGTGGCGTAGCCTTCCTGACGAAGCCAGGTAGGATGTTTTTCGCAGAAGCGAATGATTTGGGCCTGAGTCATTACGAGCTTTTCAAGATCGGGAGTAATGCCGGTAAAAATCTGAACGAATGTTCCGTCGCTGGTCATTTCGCTGACATCAAGCAATGTTTCAGCAGTGGCCGGACCGGACTGATTGAGTCCCCAATTTTTGAAGTCTCCGTCGATGTATGATTTGAAAGTCTTTTTGGCGTCTGATATATACGCCTTGCCGTCGAGAGCTTCAATCATTATTTTTTCTCCGCCGGAGATAAGTCTCAGAATTGAGGGCTTTACTTCGACGCTGTCGGCCAACAAACTTTCAAAAAAATTGAAGATAACTCCGGGTTTGCCGATTACTTTCTGAATTTTGTCCGAATCGGCGTTGGTTTTTTTAACGGCATTGGAAATCGCTTTTTCAATGATAATTGCGAGTTCCAGCCCTTGTCCGAAACTGGGATTCTGGCTACTTTTTTCCATGATAATTCCTTTTTGAATTGTTAATAATACTGTTTTTTCGCACTTCCCGGCGAAATTGGGTGATACTCAGTATTTGAGCATTAAATTATTATATCACAAATATTATTATATGTCAATAAGAATATTCCTTAACAATAAAAAATAGCTAATGTTAGCTATATTTATCGAATCAAAAATCCTAAGGCATTTAAAAAATTAATTTTTTATTTTAAACTGATGTTCCCAAATTCTTATAACCTGCCATTCTAATTTTTTATAATATTTATTTACTGCTTTGTCCCTTGCTTTATTTCTGGCAATTTTATTAATCCAATATTTTTTATTAGTAGCCGGAACACGGAAATGCTTTTTGCACCCATGCCAAAAGCAACCGTCAATAAAAAAAACTATATTATTTTTTAAAAAAAAGAAATCTGGCGAACCATAAGCGCCTTTTTTATGCCTCCTCCAGCCGGTTATTTTATTTTTACGGAGCAATTTTATGAACTCTATTTCTGTGGTTTTATTTCCTTTACTTTTAATGGCCGCCATGTTTTTAGACCTTTGCTTCTTGCTTACTGTGTCCATAATTATTCATCATCCTGGCTCTGACCTTCTTCTTCTCCCTGTTCGCCGTTCTCAAATTTAAAATTTTCATACGAACCTGCTTGGGTAAAATCTATATCATAGTGTTCATTGTCTATTTTATAAACTACAACTGCGTCAAGCCCTATATTTGAAAGTTTTTCGTATGTCAACAGCTCTCTTTCGGGTAAATTTAAAACATCACGCAAAAGCCATTTCCTAAGGGCGGAGTTCGGATTGCTCATCAACGCCTTGGAATTGTCCTGACAAACTTTAGCGCTTATAGTGGCTCTATCAGGTAAAGATAATTCAAAAGCCTGGTCTCTCGGCGGAAAGAAATTTGGAATTTTATTGTGAATCCAGGCAGGAATAGGTATATAAATTTCATTCGGATTTCTTGGCGCATGCGTGCCTTTTTTACTGTTCAATCTCGGCTCAGCATTCCATTGATTTAATCCGCTTTTAGGAGGCACATTTTTAACGCCTCCCCTCATTGAATAAAGAGGCAAAAACACGTGCGGCTGAATTTTAACAGGGGCAAATATAAGACCGCCTTCTGCCATGAGTTTTTCTACCACGCTAAACGGGTCTGTGAGGATTCTTACCGGGACTTCAAGCAAAATATTTTCTGTTATAAAACGTTTATATAACGTGCTTTTTGAAACATTAAATGAATACTCGGCGGAAGGATCAGAAAATTGTATAGTGTTTCCCCTGGAAGCAACTTTAACATTCGTAATTTGGTCTATTTTGATAAGCGGAGCCGGAGTTTCATAAACAATTATCTGACCCACCTTCCTGGTGATACAATGATAAATAAGGTCATCACCGCCGCAATCCCGAGAGAAATCAGCGGGGCG
>CAZAGY010000076.1:0-3967 GCA_964485025.1 uncultured Gammaproteobacteria bacterium | reverse complement strand
CTTCTGTTAAACGGTCGCATAAATGAGAACCTATAAAACCCGCTCCCCCGGTGATTAAAATATTCTTTGTTTCACCGGGATAAAAATCTTTTTCTTTTCCCAGTTTCATAAGTTTTATTATTTAAACTTTTTATATTTTTTTTACCTGGATGAACGGAAATTTGACCGACGAACCGGACGTTTTGACCGCGAAACGTATTCATGGTTACCGCTGAAACCAACCGGTGGCGTTTTCAATGCCTTCATTGAAAGATTAATTCTCCCTTGATTATCAACTTCCATCACTTTAACCTGAACAATATCGCCAACTTTAACTACATCACTGGGATTTTCCACTCGCCGGTAATCCATTTCGGAAACGTGAACCATACCATCCTGTCCGGGAATTAATTCCACAAAAGCGCCGAAATCCATAATTCTATTTACTTTTCCGGAAAAAATTTCTCCAACGGCGATTTCCCGAGTTAAATTTTTAATCCAATCAACCGCTTTTTTTAAAGACTCTTCATTTTGCGAAGTAACGGAAACGCTTCCGTCTTGTTCAATGTCAATCATTGCTCCGGTATGATCTATGATGTCGTTGATCACCCTCCCGCCCGGACCGATGACATCGCGTATCTTATCCGTATTGATTTTGAACACCATTACCCGAGGCGCATAAGGAGACAATTCCAATCTTGGTTTTTCCAATACATTTCTCATCTTCTCTAAAACTTCCTGCCGGGCTTTAGTCGCCGCCTTTAAAATCTGTTCGATCATATCAAGAGTTAAGCCTTTTGTTTTGGTATCCATTTGAATGGCGGTAATTCCTTCGTCGCTGCCAACAACCTTGAAATCCATACCCCCGGGCCCATCTTCCAAGTCTTGGATATCGGTAATGATTTTATAACGCCTGAATCCCGTTTCATCCTCTTCTGAAGCCAAACCAATGGCAATGCCCGCCACCGGTTTTATTAAAGGAATGCCCGCGTCCATGGCTGCCAACACAGAGGCGCAAACTGCAGCCATTGAAGTTGACCCATTTGAAGAAAGCACTTCTGAAACAATACGAATGGTATGGGGAAAATCATCTTTGAGGGGCAAAATCGGAACTATTCCTTTTTCCGCCAAAGCCCCATGGCCAATTTCCCTCCGACCGGTTGAACTTAAATGCTTGACTTCTCCGGAACAAAATGGAGGAAAATTATAATGATGCATAAAACGCTTACGACCGCTTTCTTCCATGGTGTCCAGGTATTGTTCCGAACCCGGAGCGGCCAAGGTGACAATGGAAAGCACCTGGGTTTCACCCCGATTGAAAATCGCCGACCCATGTACCCTGGGCAAAACGTTTACCTGACAGTCAATTGGCCTGATTTCATCAAGTTTGCGGCCGTCAATACGCTGATTATTATCCAAAATTCCCAAACTTACCTGCTGATAAATTAATTTATTGGCATATTCCATGGCCTTGGTTCTTTTTTCCTTGCCAATCTGTTTTTCCAACAAAAGCCCGTCCAACTTGGCTCTAATCTTTTCCGCGGCTCCAATTCTTTCTTCTTTTGTCTTTAAAGGATGGGCAAATAAATATTCCGGCCCTTCTTTCTTAACTATGTCTTCGGTAATTTTTTTCAGCTCTGCTTTGGCTAAAACTTCCTCATCGGTTAAGTCCGCTGTTAAAGGAATTTTCTGTTTGCCGATTTTAGTCTGTATCTCCTGAATAAAATCATTAATTTTCCCCAGATACTCCAGACTAAATCCGATGGCCTCAGCCGCCACTTCATTTTTAATCTCTTTGGCTCCCGCTTCCAGCATAATAATCCTTCCTTTGGCGCCACAAACGACCAAGTCAAGGTCGCTTTTGGCCCGAATTTCATAGGATGGATTTATAACCCAATTCTTTTTATCCTCTGAAGAAGCATCCTGTCCGGAAATTCGACTGACGCGAACGCCGGAGATTGGCCCATCCCAGGAAATATCAGAAATACTTAAAGCAATGGAAGCGGCCCATAAAGCCACCATATCAGGATCGTTCTCCTGATCAACTGAAAGAACGGTTAAAATTACCTGAACCGCCCGGCGATATTCCTGATTAAAAAGCGGCCTTATTGAACGGTCTATTAAGCGTCCGGTCAAAACGGCTTCATCCGGTGGCCGAGTTTCCCGCTTGATAAAGCGAGACCCTTTAATTTTGCCGGCGGCGTAAAACCTTTCTTCATATTCAACTGAAAGAGGAAAATAGTCCAAGTCTTTTTCATCGACACCTAAAACGGCGGTGGCTAAAACGGTCGTTTCTCCATATTGGACAACGCAACTGCCATTAGCCTGACCGGCTAAATCGCCGGTTTTAACGATTAATTGTTTTTCGCTGATCTCTGTTTTGAATTCCATTTATTTTTTTAATTAAAAACTTCTTTTTATTCTTGCTTAAATCAGTAAATTCATCGACTATTTCGATTAATTTAGCTGAGGTTGTTTCTCCAAAAGCTAAAAGCTCAACCAAACATCCTTTATTTTCTCTTAGATAAGAAATTAAGGGAAGAAAATCTCCGTCGCCGGTAACCAAAATCACCACGTCCAGTTTATCGGCGGTTTTAATGGCATCTACGGCCAAGCCGACATCCCAATCGCCCTTTTTCATTCCGCCCGGAAAGATTTGCAGATCTTTTATCTTTAATTCAAATCCCTGTTTCTGAATGGCCTCAAAAAAACCCTGTTCTTCTCTGGTTTTGGACCTAATAACGTAAGCTATGGCCCTGATCACTTTGCGCTCAGCAATTGCCGTCTCAAGGATTTTGGCAAAATTGACATTCGCGTTATATAAATTTTTAGCCGAATGATACATATTCTGAACGTCAACAAAAACACCCACTCTCTGATCTTTATACTTTATCATAAATTTTTACTTTTTAATTTTTTTAATTATTTTCTCGTAACCCTGAAGATTGTCGGCCTGCAAATATTTTAAAAACTTTCGGCGCACACTGACCTTTTTTAACAAACCTCTTCGGGAGGAATGGTCGTGAATGTGAATTTTTAAATGCTCGGTTAAGTCCTTTATTTCCTTGGTCAGGAGACCTATCTGCACTTCGGCTGAACCCGTATCTCCTTCATTAATCTGGAAATCCCGGATAACTTTCTTCTTGTCCTCTTTTTTATTGCTTTTTGTTTTAGACATATAAAATTATTATTTTATTGATTATTATCATAACATTTTACGGTTAAATAGCAAATTTCAGCTTACCATATTTTAACATAAAACCGAGAAAAAAGCAACTTAATACTTGACTAAATTCAAACTTTAAATAAAATTAAAAAATGGCGAAAAAAATCCTTAATTTATGGCTACCGGTAATCATTTGGATGGGCCTTATCTTTTTTCTATCGTCAATTCCCGACCTGCAAAGCGGCTTGGAAAAAACTTATGACCTTATTTTAAGAAAAATCGCCCATTTAACAGAATACGGCGTTTTATTTATGCTTCTGTCAAGACCCCTTAACAAATCGTTAAAATGGGTTCTCTTTTTCTCTATTCTTTACTCTTTTTCCGACGAATTTCACCAAAGTTTCGTCCCCGGCCGCAATATGGCTTTGGCCGATATTTGTTTTGACTCAGCCGGGGTATTTCTGGGATATTGGATGAAAATAAAAAAGACGATAAAATAATGCATTTTGCGTCGCAAAATCTTGACGTTCTGAATAAAAATGTTATTATCAGTATATGTCTTGGGATTTAAAAAATTTAATCGCTGAATTTCTGGAATATTTGGAAATTGAAAAAGGCGCCAGCCAGTTGACCGTCAGAAATTACAATTTCTACTTAAAAAGATTTTTACAACAATCCCAAATCGGCTCCCCGGATCAAATTACCACTAAACTTGTAAGAAAATCCCGGCTTTGGCTATCCCGGCTCAGAAATCCCCGCGCCGCCGGCCTTTGTCTGGCCCCGCTTAATTATCATTTAATCGCCCTGCCCGTATTTTTAAAA
>CAZAGY010000075.1:0-3971 GCA_964485025.1 uncultured Gammaproteobacteria bacterium | reverse complement strand
AGAAAATTTATGATTTTCAGAGGATGGCAAAAAACCTCTTTAAATGAATGGCCGGGCAAAGTCTGTTCGGTTGTTTTTATTGCCGGTTGCAATTTCCGTTGTCCTTTTTGTTATAATCGGAATTTGGTTTTAAATCCGGAGAGACTCCCCGTTGTTAAAGAAAAAAATGTTCTGGATTATTGCCGAAAAAACAAAGACTTACTTGACGGAATAATGATTACCGGCGGAGAACCCTTAAAAGATCAAAAATTAAATATATCCGCCGAAGGCAGCCTGTCCGCCCACTGGCGGAGACCCGCCTCCCGTTCAGGGTCTGAGGACCCCTCAGGGTCTCGAACGACTGGTGAGAAAGATAAAACATCTGAATTAATTGAATTTATTAAAAAAATTAAAACTATCGGGTTAAAAGTTGGTATTGAAACCAATGGTTCAAACCCGGAAGCGATTAAATATTTAGTTAAGAATAAATTAGTTGATTATGTGGCCATGGACATTAAGGCCCCTTTAGTCAAAAAAAAATATTATCAACTGACGGGAAGGAACGTTGATTTGAATAAAATAAAAAAAAGTATTGGAATTATTATTGATTCAAATATCAATTCGGAATTCAGAACGACAGTCGTGCCGGGTTTATTGGATAAAAAAGACATTTTGAAGATAGTAAAAAGCATAAAAGGAGCCAAAAAATATTATTTACAAAAATTTCAATCAGGGGAAACCATTGAAAAAATTCCCGAAAAAGTTAATTACGAACAGGAATGGTTCGGGGGGATATTGAAAGATTTAAAAAAAACAATTAATATAGAATTAAGGATATAACTTAAAATATATGAGAAAGATCGTGTTTAAAAATTGGTCAAATTCAATTATCATCGTGGCTTTAATTGCCCTGATTATTGGTTCTTTGTCGGGAGTAATTTCCGGTTTTTACGCGGCCAATCTGTTAAATAACGACGACAGATTGTTTCTCCAGTCAATTTTGCATCAAGAGGCCTTAAGACAAAATTCAAATGGACAGGAAAATATTTTAACGGCGTTTAACGAGGAAAAAAGAGCGGTTGAATCGGTGGAAAAAGTCAATCCCTCAGTGGTCAGCATCGTGGTCAGTAAATATGTCTCTCTCTATTACGGTCTTCAGGGCGCTCCTTCTGATGATTTTTTTAATGACTTCTTCAATTTTACGCCTTTTGATTTCAATTATGGACAGGGAAATTTGGAGGAATCCCCTCAGGAACAGCCGAAACAAAAACAAGAGGTGGGTGGGGGCACCGGTTTTATAATTTCCGGACAAGAAGGCTTAATTTTAACCAACAAACACGTAATTAGCGAGGAAGACGCGGAATATACGGTAGTAACCAACAGTGGAGAAAAATATGAGGCCAAAGTTTTAGCCAGCGATCCTTTTAACGACATTGCGATTTTAAAGGTGGAGGTCAAGGATTTGTCCGAAGTCAAGTTGGGTAATTCAGACGACCTTAAAATAGGTCAGACAGTGATTGCCATCGGCAATGCCCTGGGAGAATATCGTAATACAGTCACCAAGGGCGTAATCAGCGGCATTAGTCGGCGGGTGGTCGCCGGTGACGCCATGGGTAATTCGGAGGTTTTAGAAGACGTGATTCAAACCGATGCCGCCATTAATTTCGGGAATTCGGGCGGACCATTGATTAATTTACAAGGAGAGGTAATCGGAATCAATACAGCCATTAATCGCGAGGGACAACTGATAGGTTTCGCCATTCCCATTAATCAGGTCAAACAGGCGATAGAAGACGTTAAAGAATACGGCCGTATTGTCAGACCGTTTTTGGGTATAAGATACCTTTTGATTAACGAACAGATTGCCAAAGAAAATAAACTTCCTTACAACTATGGCGCCCTGATTGTCAGGGGCGAAGAAATGACCGATTTGGCGGTTATCCCGGGTTCACCGGCCAACAAAGCGGGCTTGGTTGAAAACGACATCCTTCTGGAAATGAACGGCCAGAAAATCACGGAGGAGAATCCGTTGGGTAAGGAAGTCCAAAAATATAAACCGGGTGACGAATTAAAGCTTAAAATTTACCATCAAGGAAAGGAAGAAGAGGTAAAAATTATTTTGGAAGAATATAAGAATTAAATAAAACAATGCAAGAATTGATTACGAAATTGGAAGGTTTTAAAAAGAGGCTCCGCAAAGTCGGAGACTATCTTTGACCTGGCTGAAAAAAGACAAGAAATAAGTCGGATAGAAGCGGAAATGATTCGGCCCGAATTTTGGCAAAACAGAATTACCGCCGGAAAAAAATCAAAAGAATTGAATAAATTAAAAGACGACATTGAGCAATGGGAACGTATAGAAAAATCAATCAACGATTGTTTGGATGTCGCCATTTTGGATAAAGACGACCAAGACGTCAATCTGACAAAAGAAATAGAAAAACAATTCTCAAAAATAGAGAGTCAGCTTAATAATTTTGAAAAGCTGATTTTTTTGAACGGGGAATACGATAAAGAAGACGCTCTAGTTTCAATTTTCGCCGGAGCCGGCGGTATTGATGCCCAGGACTGGACGGAAATGCTTTTAAGAATGTATCTGAGGTTCGCGGAAAAAAAAGGTTGGCAGGCCCAAATCATAGACCATTCCAAAGGCACGGAAGCGGGGATTAAAAGCGTTACCTTTGAAGTCATTGGCAATTACGCTTATGGTTTTCTAAAAGGCGAAGCCGGGGTTCATCGTTTAGTCAGAATTTCTCCTTTTGACGCCGAACAAATGCGCCATACTTCTTTTTCTTTGGTTGAAGTTTTACCGAAGATGGAAGCGGTGGGAATAGAAGTTAATCCGGATGATTTGAAAATTGATACTTTTTTAGCCTCAGGTCCGGGTGGCCAAAATGTTCAAAAGAATGAAACCGCCATTAGAATCACTCATTTGCCGACAAAAATCACGGTTAGTTGCCAGGCGGAGAGATCCCAAACCCAAAATAAGGAAAGGGCGTTGCAGATTTTGAAATCAAAGCTCTATCAGTACGCTCAGACCGAACAAGAAGAGGAAAAAGCGCGTTTAAGGGGAGAGTTTAAATCAGCTTCCTGGGGCAATCAGATTCGTTCATACGTCCTTCATCCTTATCATTTAATCAAAGACTTAAGGACGGATTATGAGACAAATGAAGTCGATAATATTTTAAATGGAGACCTGGAAGAAATAATTGAAAGTTATTTCCGTTTAAAAAACGAAGATTAATGTCTGAAAACGATGTTTTAATTCCGATTATTTGTTTAAGTTTTATTGGCGGGATTGGTTTAGCCGGTTTTTTACCAACCCCGTTTTTTATTTATCCTCCTTTGATTTTTCTGGTTCTAATCATCGGTTTTTCCGTCAACCGGAAATTTTTAATCAAAAACATTCGGTTAACTATTCTCATTTGTTTGTTTTTTATTTTCGGTATTTGGCGTTATCAGGCGAGTTTTCCCAAGATGAATGAAAATCATATAAGTTTCTATAATGATCAAAAAGCCATTTTTAAAGGCGAGGTTGTCGGAGAGCCCGACGTTAGGGGAGAAGAGATAAAACTGACTCTGGGGGACATAGCGGTGAATGACAGAAAAGTAAAAGGGAAAGTTTTACTTGATGTTTTGCCCTATAATCATTACCGACGGGGCGATATTTTGGAAATACAATGTCTCTTGAAACAGCCGGGAAAAATCAGTCGTTTCAATTATTATGAATACTTGGCCAGATACGATATTTATTCAACCTGTTATTGGCCTCAGGTGAAATTATTGGAAAAGGACGCGGGAAACGATATATACGATAAAATTTTATCAGTTAAAGATAAGTCCCGGATGTTGATAGAAAAATATTTTACCGAACCGCAGGGTTCTTTTATTTCCGCTCTTTTATTGGGTTTTAAAAAACAAATTCCTTCGGAAGTAAAAGATTGGTTTTCCCGGGCCGGCATTGCTCACATTTTAGCCATTTCAGGTTTACA
>CAZAGY010000074.1:0-4031 GCA_964485025.1 uncultured Gammaproteobacteria bacterium | reverse complement strand
ATCTTTTTTTACAGAAGGAATACGGCAATGTTTTTTGCAGCCGTGCCAAAAACAAGAGTCTATAAATATTACCGTTTGATATTTTTTTAAAACAAAATCTGGGGTGCCAAAATATTTCCTTGAATTTTTTATATATCGGAATCCGTTGCTCCAAAGAATTTTTCCGAAAGCGATTTCCAGTTTTGTGTTTTTACTCCTGACTTTACTCATCATTTCGCTTCTTTTTTCCTTGGAAACTCTATCCATAATTATTTCAAAAATCTTATCTGCAAATTAAGATTGATAAATAGATTGCCGTCTTTCTCGTAAATTTTGCCGAAGCCGTGTCGACCCGTGCTCGGAGTATCAAATTTTGTATTTTTAAAGAGATAGTCTTGAAAGGCATCCATATTAAGCAAGTGGTAGCAAACTACATCGCCGTCATCCTTAACAATCAAATAACCGCCGTGCGCCGCATTTAGCCCGTCCCAAGCTCGATTTGGGACCATGCCCAAAGCGACTGCGCGCAAAAATGCTTTTATTTTAAATTTAAAATCATCCTCGTTCAAATCGTATTTTACTTTTAATGTGTCGTTTTGATCGAGAAATTGGCAAATTTCGGCGATAGTCGAACCCTTTCCCTCGTAAAAATTCTTTAAAGAAGCCGCCAAGATTTCCGAAAAAACGACATCTATCTTTTTTAAATTGTTTTTGAATTTGTCGCTGACCAAAGAATCAAAAATAATCTTTCCTCCTTTTTCTTCTATCATTTTTATCCTATCACGCACTTTTGACCTGGAGTCTATTTTATTGACCTCGTTAATATCGCCCTTGAAACCCTCGATTTTGTAAATAAAATTTGTCGAACCGGAAGCGTTAAGTAGTGTAGCCGCGCCGCCCAACATGGATTTTATGCTAAAACCCAATTCAACGGGCATTGGAGACATTTGTTCCTTAACCGTCATTATAATATCGGCTTTATCGGAATTTCCGGCTTTAATTTGTGTACATTTGAGATCTTTTAACAATTCATCGGCCGCCTCTATCGAAAAAGAACCGGACGAGGTCTTCATTTTTTCAAATATTCTGGCGATGCTTGATTTTAACTTTTTTGCGTCAATAACGCCAAGCAAAGTTTTATCAAAATTAACTATTTCTATTTTTCCTTCTTCGGTCAAATCGTATGTTTTCTTCGTCGATGTTGCTTCCTCCCTGATTATATTTATAACGGGATAAAACTTATTTTCTATTCTGTTCAAATCTGCATCGGCAAAAAACAATTTTCTTTCGTCGAGAATTTTTAGAAAAGTATAAAATTCGCTCCATTCGCCCTTATTTCCCGTTGTCATATTTTTTTAAAGTATTGATAATTTGTTTGGCGTAAGCGGTTATGGCCGGGACGGCAACCGCATTACCGAGTTGTTTCATCGCTTGAGCGTTCGTAACGGGAAAAATATAATTTTCCGGGAATCCCATCATTCTTTTTCCTTCTTCGGGCATAAGTCTTCTCATTTTTCCGTCAACGACATAAGCGTCCCAATTATGCCTATCGTCCAACCTTGAGCCCCGACCTCCGACTCTTAAAGTAAAACCGATTTTCTTTTCGCATTTTCCTTTAAAAATATCGGCCATCGTTTTTTCCAATTTTATCGGCTCCGGGAAATCGAATTTTACATTTTTGTCTCTGAACCCAACCATAAACAAACGCGGTCTATTTTGCGGCAATCCGAAATCTGACGCTTTAACTATTTTATAATAAAAAGAATAACCCAAATCTTTTTCGATTGTTTTTTTTATGGTCGCAAAAGTTTTTCCGTCATCGTGATTCAACAAGTGTCTGACGTTTTCCAAAAAGAAAGCTTTCGGTTTTTTCTGTTTTATGATTTCGGCAATATGAAAAAACAGATTTCCTCTATCGTCTTTAAAGCCCTTTTTAAAGCCCGATTGACTGAAAGGCTGACAAGGAAAACCGCCGCAGATAATATCGAAATCCGGCATATCTTTCGGTTTAACCTTTGTTATATCGCCGGCGAACAACCCGTCCTTAAATATTTTAGGAGATTTTTTTTCAAAATTTATTTGATAGGTTTTTCTGGCCGGTTCGTCCCATTCCGAAACAAAAACACATTCCGCTCCGGCGTCGTCGAAGGCCAAATGAAATCCTCCTATTCCCGCGAATAAATCGATAAATCTGTACTTCTTTTTTGTCATAATAGTATAGTTTTTTATTAATTATATATTACCATTACTTGGGCCAATAATCAAAGTTTTTGTCGGTTCTTGCCTTTCGGTTTTGTTTCGGTTATAATCTTAATATAACAAACATTTAAAACTATGTCTACTCTAACCAAAAAACAAAAAGAAATTCGAGACTACATCGCTCAATATAGCGAAAAGCACGGATACGCCCCCTCCCTGACGGAAATAAAAAACGAATTTAACATGTCTGCAGTTTCCACCGCGCACGAACATATTTCTAATCTAATTAATAAGGGGGTTCTAAAGCGTGTTAAAGGAGTCGCCAGAAGTCTGGAACTGATAAAAAATGAAATATCCAGCAATCTTATGTCTATTCCCCTTGTCGGAACTATAACCGCCGGCCGCCCTATAGAAGCCATAGAGATACCCGATGAAGTTATCGAAATATCCAAAGACAGAAGATTCCAAGAGGGCGAATTATACGCACTTAAAGTTAAGGGCAACTCCATGATTGGAGACGGCATATTCGACGGAGACATCGCAATCATTAAAAAACAGGAGTGGGCCGATAACGGCGATACCGCCGTGGCGATCATCGACGATAACGAGGCCACTCTTAAAAAATTCTATAAAGAGAAGGGGCGAATAAGACTGCAGCCGGCCAATCCTACCTTCCAACCGATATTCCGCAAACATGTGGAAATAAGAGGAATAGCGGTTAAAATAATCAGAGACCTAGCGAGATACTAATTAAATATGTTGAGTTCTGCGCCCTGCCTTAATGGGCGGGCGTATTTTTTATGATTTGTTATTAACCGTCTTTATTTTTTCTTTAGAAAAAGTTTAGCTTTTCTTTATCCTCAAAATGTTAAAATATATATAAAAGTTAAAACATATTTTTATGAATTTGACATCGGAAAAAATTAAAGAAACGCTTACGCAACTTACGGAGCTTTTTCACCTTGAAAAAAACATTTTTCAAAAATTCGTCATTATTCATAAGTATATTGATTTTTTAAATAAGACTCCGATAACAAAAGAGGCCTTGCAAACAATCTTCGACGATAGTGCTGCGACTATGGGCGATATTTACGAGAATCTACCAAACAAGGAGGCTAGAAATAAGATACGCGGCAAAAAGTTTTGGATGTATTATTCCGATTTGGAAATGATTCACGATATAATGGGCGAATTTAAAGTCGGTAAAACCTCCGAAAGAACTGAATTTGATAACCTTTGCCAAGACTTTTCCGAACCTTATTCCGAGGAAATATTGGAACTCGCTTTTAAAGTGGTTAATTGCCACGTTTTTAATCGGCTTGATCAAGAGTCGTTTTTAAACGAAAAGAAAAAAGACGGAAAAACTTGGTTTGACGAAAAAAATAGTATTTTATACATAAAAGGCGAAAGAGTAATGATTAATAACCAGGATAAAATTACAAACGCCCACAAAATTCTAAATTATATTTTTACGACCAATAAAGATAATTTGGAAGACGATTTTTTTTATTCCGAAATCGCTTTTGAAGAATTTGAAGATATGGAATATAAAGAAGATAAAAGCGCTTGGCGGAAATATTTTACCGCCTGCCAAGAAATAAAAAATAAAATTATTAAATGTACCAAAAATAAAGTGGATAACTTTTTATTGTTTAATTCGGGACAAAAAGGAAGAGTGAAAATAAATTTTGAGTATCTTTAATATAAGACAAAAAATACCTAAAATCTACAGGTAAATCTTCAGGTGAAGTTTCCTGTAAGCCACTTTCATACAATAGCCTCATAACGATTATGAGGCTTTTTTATTAAGCCCCAAAACCGCTATCGCCCAGTAAAGGTCGAGGCGCAAAAAT
>CAZAGY010000073.1:0-4091 GCA_964485025.1 uncultured Gammaproteobacteria bacterium | reverse complement strand
CAAAGGGCCGGACTTTCCCACCGGCGGCATTATTTTTAACCTTAATCAAATCAAACAGGTTTACGCATTGGGCAAGGGTCCTATTTTAATGAGGGCCAAAACAGAGATTATTGAAAAAAGCATCGGCAATTTTTGGATAATAATCAACGAACTCCCTTATCAGGTCAATAAAGGGACCCTTCTTCAAAAGATAGCCGAATTGGTGAAAGACAAAAAAATCGACGGTATAAAAGATATTCGTGACGAATCCGACAGAGAGGGGGTGAGAATAGTAATAGAGCTTAAAAAGGGCTCGTATCCCCAGAAGATATTGAACAGACTGTTCAAACTTACCGACTTACAGCAGGTTTTTCACGTGAACATGGTTTCTTTAATGGGAGGTATTCAACCGAGAGTGACCGGTCTGAAGGGGGTTTTGGAGGAATATCTCCAACACCGCCAGATTGTTGTCCGTCGGAGAAGTGAATACAATTTGAAAAAAATAAACGAAAGAATTCATATTTTAAAAGGACTGCAAACAGCCCTGGACCATTTGGACGAGATTATAAAAATTATCAGGCATTCCCAGGACCGGGAAGCGGCTAAAAATAACTTGGTAAAAAAATATCGCTTAACCGAAATCCAGGCCCAAGCGATATTGGAAACAAAATTACATCAATTGGCCAACCTGGAAAGACAGAAAATAAAAGATGAATTAAAGGAAAAAGACCAAAAAGCCAAAGAACTGAAAGAAATGCTGTCAAAACCAAAAATGATTCTGGATGTCGTAAAGAAAGAAACAAGAGAATTAAAGGAGAAATACGGAGACAAAAGAAGAACTCAGGTGATTTCCCAGGAGGTTGAAAAATTCAAGGAAGAAGATCTTATTCCCGATGAATCAACAGTAATCATCATCACCCATGACGGTTATATAAAAAGAATTTCTCCGGAGAATTTTAAAACCCAGGCCCGGGGAGGTAAAGGAGTGACCGGTCTGGAAATAAAAGAAGAAGACCGGGTTCAACATTTAATAACCACCACTACCCATGTTGACGTTCTGTTTTTCACCACTAAAGGAAAAGTTTTTCAATTAAAAGCCTATGATATTCCTCAGACTCAGAGAACGGCTAAAGGCCAAGCTCTGGTTAATTTTTTAGAAATAGGATCAAATGAAAAAGTGTCTTCGATTCTGCCGGTCTCGGATTTAAAAAGCTACAAAGACTTAGTAATGGTTACCAGGCAGGGAATAGTCAAAAAGGTGTCTATTGACGATTTTGCCAACGTCAGAAGGTCCGGTTTGATCGCCATTAAATTGAAAAACGAGGACGTTTTGGAATGGGTTGAACCAACCACCGGCAACGATGAAATAGTTTTAGTTTCCGCCATGGGCCAGGCAATCAGATTTAAAGAAAAAGACCTAAGGTCAATGGGCCGAGTGGCTACCGGAGTCAGGGGAATGAGAATAAAGAACAATGATTTTGTAGTCGGGATGGACGTTTACCGGGCGAAAAAAATAAATTCAGACGATAAATTATTGGTTATTACCGAGAACGGCTTTGGTAAAATGACGGTCATAAAAGATTACCGTTTCCAACACCGCGGAGGGTCAGGCACAAAAACCGCCAAAATTACAGCTAAAACGGGAAAAATTGTTGATGCCAGACTGATTAACGAAAAAGAATTGCCGGTATATATAAAAGGAGACTTGTTGCTTATTTCCCAGCAGGGACAAACCATTCGTCTGCCATTGAAGAGCATTCCAACGATGAGCCGGTCAACCCAAGGAGTAAGATTAATGCGTTTTAAAGAACCAAAAGACCGCGTCAGTTCATCAACTTTAATTTAGTATATTTGGTATATGATAAATTTAAACCAAAAACTCATCGATTTGGGATATTTAAAAAGCCCCCAAATTATTCAGGCCTTTGAAAAAATAAAAAGGCAAGATTTTGTCATTCAAGAGTTGATTTATCAAGCGGAGGAGAACGTCCCCCTCTCTATTGGTCACGGACAAACAATATCTCAGCCATTAACCGTCGCTTTCATGCTGGAACTTTTGAATCCCCAAAAGGGACAGAAGATTCTAGATATCGGTTCAGGTTCGGGTTGGACCACTGCCCTTTTGGCGGAAATAGTCGGACCGAAAGGAAAAGTTTTTGCCATAGAGAGAATTCAGATGCTGAGGACCTTTGGAGAAAATAATGCGGATAAATACAACTTCGTCAAATCAAAAAGAGTAATTTTTAAAACCGGAGACGGAACCGAGGGTTTACCCAAGGAAGCTCCTTTCGACCGGATTCATGTCGGTGCCGCCGCCAACAGAATTCCTCAAGCTTTATTGAAACAATTAGCCGTCAACGGCAAGATGGTCATTCCTCAGGGAATCAATTTTCAAGACATTGTTCTGATAGAAAAAACAGGGGAAAAAGAATATCGACAGAAGAGTTTTCCCGGATTCGCCTTCGTCCCTTTAATTGAAGATAAAAAATAATTAATAATGGCATCGACTAAAAATAAAATTTCACTTACCGTTTGTTTGCTGATATTTCTGTCAGCCATGGGTCTTTGGGTTTTTCCTGGCGCCATCAAGGCCCACAATTCAGAACTCAGTTTTGTCCCCAATGAACTTTTGGTGAAACTGAAAGATAATTCCAAAATTTACAAAATCAAAGTTTTAGACGACTATCTGACGGAAAGGCAAAAACTTATTTTGGAAATGCCGGACATAGAGTGGGTTGAACCGAATTTTTTATTTAAAATAACCTATTTACCAAACGACCCGTATTATCACGAGCAATGGTATTTTGACAAGATAAAAGCTCCTCAAGCCTGGGATTTTACCAAAGGAGGAAATAATGACATTATTATCGCCGTTTTGGATACCGGCGTGGATATAGATCATCCGGATTTAGAAAAAAATATTTGGGTTAATCATAATGAAATTTTCAGCGACGGGAAAGATAATGACAACAACGGTTATATAGACGACCTTAATGGTTGGGACTTTGTCAGAAGCAACCCGAACCCCAAACCGAAATTCGACGAACCCTACAACGAAGGAGGAATCAATCACGGGACTTTAGTGGCCGGGATTGCCGCCGCTCAGGGCGACAACGACGAAGGGGTGTTGGGCCTGGCTTGGCAAAGCAAGATAATGCCATTGAGAGTGTTGAACAGCGAAGGAATCGGAAGCGTGGAACACGTTATTCAGGCGGTCAAATACGCGGTTAATAATGGAGCCAATATTATAAATTTAAGTTTTGTCGGCACCAGTAAGAGTTATTTTCTGGCCGAAGCCCTTAAAGACGCTTGGCACAAGGGGGTAATCGTGGTGGCGGCGGCCGGCAACGAAACCACTGACCAGCCGGTTAATTTAAACCAAAAACCAAACTATCCCATTTGTCTTGACGAGAACGAAGAAAATTTTATTATTGGCGTGGCCGCCGTGGACAACATGGATAAAAAAGCCCTTTTTTCAGATTATGGATCAAATTGTGTAGATGTTTCCGCGCCGGGAACAAGAATTTATGGCCCATTGGTTTACAATCCAAACTACGAAGGATTTAAAGAATATTACGGAGGTTATTGGTCGGGCACTTCAATCGCCGCACCGATGGTTTCAGCTTTGGCCGCTTTAGTTTGGTCGGTCAATCCCCTTTTTACCCATAAACAAGTTCAAGATTTTATTTTATCAAAGGCGGACGAAATAGATTCAATCAATCCCGGTTACGAGGGCCAGATGGGAAAAGGCAGAATAAATGTTTATAAGACAATAGAATATGCCTATAACCAACTGGGAGGACTTCCTCAATCTCATTATATCATTACCGGAGCCGGCAAAAGCGGTGGTCCGCATGTGAGAATTTTTGATTCGACCGGTCTGCCAATCAGCGGATTTTTTGCTTATGACGATAAGTTCAAAGGCGGAGTTAATGTGGCGGCCGGAGACGTTGACGGAGACGGCAAAGATGAAATTATTGTCAGCGCCGGCAAAGACAGCAGCCCCCGCGTAAGAATTTTTAACTCGAAAGGAGATTTAAAAAAAGAAATATTGGTCTATGACGATAAGTTCAAAGGCGGAGTTAATGTGGCGGCCGGAGACGTTGACGGAG
>CAZAGY010000072.1:0-4108 GCA_964485025.1 uncultured Gammaproteobacteria bacterium | reverse complement strand
CCTTGTCTAAATTTTGGACCAAAAAACCATGGGGACGAGGCCGGTCGAAACCAGTGGCAATCAGGGTTATTTTTATTCCATCTTTTAATTTCTCGTCAATTACCGCGCCAAAAACGATTTTTGCCTTGGGATTTATCTGTTTAGTGACCATCTCCGCCATTTCATTGACTTCGGCCATTTTTAAGTCGGAAGAACCCGAAATTATGAAAATAAGGCCGGTGGCCCCTTTGGCTGAAATATTCATTAAAGGATTTTTCAAAGTGTTCTTAACCGCCTGAGCAGCTCGGTCTTTTCCGGAAGCCGAACCGACGCCTAAAAAAGTTTCTCCGGCTCCCTGGATTATCGGCTTAATATCAGCGAAATCGACATTAATCAAGCCGGAAACGTTTAAAATATCAAAAATGGCCTGAACTCCCTGTTTCAGAACTTCATCGGCAATACCAAACGCCCCTAAAATCGGAGTTGAACGGTCGATTACATGCAAGAGTTTGTTGTTGGAAATAGTAATCAAAGAATCGACCCGGTTAATCATTTTCTTCAATCCCTGCTCGGCAATTAATCTTCTCTGAGGGCCTTCAAAGGCAAAAGGCTTGGTGACAATAGCAATGGTCAAGGCCTTGGTTTGGCCGGCCAAATCGGCAATTACCGGCATTGATCCTGTCCCGGTACCGCCGCCGAAACCGGCGGTAAGAAATATAATGTCAGCCCCTTTAAGAACTTCTTTAATTTCTTTGGTGTTCTGCTCCGCCGCCGATTGGCCCAATTCAAAATCTCCGCCAGTACCCAGTCCTTTAGTTAATAATTTACCGATTCTTATTTTTTTGATTGAACCGCTTAAAGACTGCAATGCTTGGTTATCCGTGTTAATGGCGACATATTCCACATTGGAAATTTTTGACTGAATCATTCTTTTAATCGTTGAACAGCCTGCTCCGCCCACGCCAATCACTTTTATTTTTAATCCATTATTTGTTTTCATATTTCCGTATAAAAATCATTTTTATTATATCACAATCATTGATTATTAAAAGGTAATTAGTTTTCCACAATCAATATGGTTGACCTAAAGTTAAACTTTTGTTAAACTTTAAATATAACCATTAACATAAAAATATGGAAAACATTATTGGACTTAAAGAACTAAGACAAAAAATGTCTAAATATGCTCAAAAGGTAAAAGAAGGATATTCTTTTATTGTTGTAAAACAGTCAAATCCAATTTTTAAAATTACCCCCCTAAATGAAGAATGTGATAACTGGGAGACAGTCGCGGATTTTACGAAAATCAAAAAAGGCGGTATAGAAATAAAGGATATTCTATCCAGGTTATAAACCCTATGGATAAACTTGATAAATCCATATCGCGTCTTGATGAAAAAGAAAAGGAGATGGTAAAATTCGTTTTAAAAAAATTGCAAAACGACAATCTCCGGGGACTGAATCTTCAAAAATTAAAAAGCAGAAAAAATATTTTCCGCGTAAAGAAAGGTAAAATTAGGATAATTTATCAAATAAAAGATGTCAAAAAATATATCCTGGCGATAGAAAGACGTTCGGAAAAAACATATAAAAATTTTTGATTGGTTTATGTAAAAAAGAGGAGTTCTAACCTCTTTTTTTTATTTATATAAAATCTAAAAATCTTAAAGATATAAATTACTATGACTATCTACGACAACAAAAATGCATTCCTCATTGCTGATAAATTTATAAATAGCTCTTAAATCTCCTGTAATATTAATGCTCCGATAATCATTGTACCTTCCTTTTAAAGGATGATTATTGAGCCGGGGATCAAATTGATTTTCTGGAAATAGTTCTAACCTTCTTTGTGTTTTTTCCTGTTCCTTTTTCTTTAATCTTTTATATTGCTTCTCAAAATTCTTGTGAAAACTGATTTTCATAAAGAATCAAGATGTTTTTTAATTTCCTTTGCGGAAGAAAAAGTGGGGGAAATATTTCTGTTCCTTTGAATGTCAAATTCTACATTGCCTAAAAGTCCTTCTAACTCCGAAGACATTTTAGAAGCAGTAGTAAAATATACTTCTTTATTCCTGACAAACTGTTTTAAATAAGCGTTAATTATCGCGCTTAAAGAAAAGCCCATCTCTTTAGCAAGTTTCTGAGCATAAATTTTTACGTTTTTATCAGTTTTAATATTGATCAATGTTTTCATATACCTAAAGTATATACAACGGTTGGTAGATGTCAATCTAAAATTGTGGATAACTTATCTTTTATATTTTTCAACCAATAAAAGGGTGATAAAAATCAGGCCTAGAATAATCGCGCTGATGGTAAAATAGGGCTTTAACTTATAAAAATCAAGTGTTCCCATTCCGGCAGTCAGTAATTGAATTTGCTTGATTTGTTTTTGTTCTATTGATTCCTTATTTTTAATGACTAAATCTTGATTTCCCCTCGGCAAAAGCCGAAGTTCATCATTATTTTGGCTTAAAATGCCGGTTATTTCAACATTATCCCCTTCTTTAATTATTGACTTATTAACGCTGGCATACGGTTTAATGTAGATGGTCAACTCGCCGGTATTATCGTTAATAAATATTTCCTGCCCTGCTTTTTCAATTACCAGACCTTTTATTTTTATTAAATTGCCGACGAATTGGTTATTTATACTACTGATTGTTAAAAATTTCGGTTCAACGGACACACTACTATTTAATATTACAATGTCTTCTTTTGTTTTGATTTTTATTCTCTTCTCTCCGCGAGATTGAGATATCTCTCCTTTTACTAAAATCTCGTCGCCGATTTTTAAATCGGGAAAATCTTTGTAGTAAGAATAGATCTGAACTCCGTCAAGATAGAAAATTTGCAGTCCCAAAATTCCCGGCTCAACAATCACAATTCCTTTTGTTTCCACTTTGGTTTCCACGTCTAAACCTTTGATTTTTCCCGGTTCAATCCTAAGGGCCAACGCCGTTTGAAAAAACAAAAACAGGGATAAAAAAATAATTACTTTTGACATTGCTTTTGCTTTTGGGGACCCGGTCCCCAAATCAATACACGGGTTTATTTTTAAATTTTGCATCTAATTTTTAATCATTAAAAGAGACGGTTATTTCTGGTTTATATTTTGCAATAATCAAGTAATCAATTATTACGTTCTCTTGAGATTCTAATTTTGCGCCGCGCAAATAAATATCTCCCGATTGATTAAGACGATCGTCGATTCTTGTCCAAAGGACTTTTTCTTCTCCGTTAGAATCCACAAAACGGACTTTATGATTATTTTCGGCTATCCATAATTCATAAGTATTCCATTCATTCCAAGATTCGTGTCTATAATAATTTAACAATGTTGTTTGCCCGTTTTCGTTTATCTTAAAATTAATACCCCTGTAATCATAACTTGACTGTTTATCTAAACCAAAACGCCAGTAATTATTCTCGTCCTGATAACGATAATCAATAAACCCTTGGCGGGCAAAATTTGTCCGTTCAATGTTCGTCAGCTTTATTCCAGCTTTGAGATAAAAATCTTTTATTTTTAAATTTTTAGGGCTTAAATAACCGTAATTGATATTTTCTCCCGCATTATAATAAAGCCGAACCACGCCGGTCGGCTGCCAAACGGCGTCAAAATAATTATATTCTGATTGGTTATAAGTTTCAAAATCGTCAAACCAAATAAACACATCCTCGCCATCGCCAACATAAGCGGCAGAAGGATTTTTATAATACATATAAATATCTTTACTGCCATTGGCAGGAATCCTCGGCACCTTTACCCAAAAAACCGCTGAACCGTCTTCAATATAGGATTCATTCCAATAATCGAGCGTGTCATTACTCTCCGGGTCCGTAAATCTTACATCTGAAAAATCTTTGTTCATTCCTTCTAAATAATTTATTTCCACTTTAACGGCATAATCAATTAAAGGAGCGGTACTGGTCGTATTAGTGACGTTAAAAACAGTGATAATTTTTCTTCTGTCCCAATTGAAAAAATCGTTGAATGAATTGCGCGGCTGAGGACTGGTTACGCTATAACCTTCATCTTTAACAGAAATCATCGGCTCGGGCTGAGTGTGTTTGCCTATTATCAGATAATCAAACCAAACGTTCAGGGTTGAATCTATTTTAT
>CAZAGY010000071.1:0-4223 GCA_964485025.1 uncultured Gammaproteobacteria bacterium | reverse complement strand
TCCAAACCACGGGTAACCACTGCCCCTTTAAAAAGATCAGACCTAAATTTAACTGGCAGGCCTAATCTATTTTTATCATCTATTGAATAATGATATTCGCCGATAAACATACTTCTAGAATAATATAAGTAAATAATCTAAGTTTTACTGGCTTTTTATGTTTTCCACAGCTTTCCTTACTTATCCCCACTTTTATCCACAGACATACACAACGTTTGTATTATAAACCATTTTCTACCACAAAACAACATTTAACCTGTGGATAACTTTTAAAACAAAAATTCCGGTTTTTACCGGAATTAAGAATAAGTCCCTAAATATTATCTTAAATCAATAATTTTTGACATTCCACAGCAATCATTTTTTCCTCATCGGCTAAAACAGTAAGAATTTTTGTTTTATTTAAAATTTCCAACTGGCAAATCTTTTTCCTGGTGTAGGGATCACCGCTGCCAATGGCGCCAGTAAAAACAATCGCGTCAACTTTTCCGAGAATGGAGTGATAAGCGCCAATATATTTCTGAATCTGATAAGTAAAAATTTCAAAAGCCAGTTTCGCCTTCTTATTCCCCCGCTTAACTGCCCTCAAAAGTTTTTTAAAATCCTGGCTACCGAACAAACCTTTAATTCCCGACTGATTATTAAGTAGGTCATAAACTTCTAATAAAGGCATGTTAAGATCCTGGTGGAGATAAAAAATTAAACCCGGGTCAATGCTACCCGATCTGGTCATCATCACTAATCCGTCCAAAGGCGTAAAACCCATACTGGTATCAATTGCCCTGCCCCTTTCAATGGCAGTTACGCTACAACCGCCGCCCAAATGGCAGGTGATCAAATTGATAGCGCTTAATTTTCTTTTAAGTTTATCCGCCGCTTGCTCGGCCGCATATTGATGCGAGATGCCATGAAAACCAAAACGCTGAATATGATATTTTTCATAATATTCCAAAGGTAAAGCGTAAATTTTCGCCTTGAAAGGAAGGGATATAAAAAAGGCGGTGTCAAAAACCGCCAATTGCGGGGCATGAGATAAATAAACACGAGCCGATTCCAACACTTGTAAACTATAGGGATTGTGTAAAGGCGCCAGATGATTGAATTCCTTAAGCTCTTCTAAATTTTCATCATTGATCAGGATTGGCTGAAAAAATTTCCCTCCGCCGTGGACTACTCGGTGACCGACGATTTTAATATCAGTTAAATCTCCAATTTCCCTTAAAATCTTTCTGAAGGCCCCTAGGTGACTGTCGGCCTTTTCGCTTAATTGATTATAGCGTCCCTGTTGGATAACCTTTAATTTTCCGTCAAACAGTTTGTACTTTAAAGAAGTACTGCCGGCGTTTAGAACCAAAATTAATGAATTATTAGACATATATGAATTGATAAATGATGCCGAAGATGAATATGAGGTAAATAAAATAAGCCAATGATTTAGGCAGATTAAAATTAAATTCCGGCTGCCGATCGCCTTTTTTCTTCGCCTGATAATAAGTAAGAATCAACATTATACCCTGCAAACCTGAAAGCACGCCACCGGCAAAACTGATAACCGTAATAAAACTTCTTAAGCCTAAAAGAAAAAAAACTAAAGGAATGCTGATAACTATAAACCAGGCCGGGATTAAGGGTAAATGATAATCGCGGTGAAATAATTCCCTTAAAAAATGCCCTAAGGCTAAAAAAGATGTGGTCATGGCAAAAATACCGAAAATTCCGCCGACTAACAGAAGCTTGCCGTCTGTGAACTTAGAAAGGCCGACTAAAGCGATTTCCGAAGTTTGTCTTCCACTTACACCGACTACGGTAAAAGAAAAAATAAAGTATACCACTACCGGAATTAAAAAACCGACTAACACTGCTTTTTTTAAAAGATGAGGCTTTTCACTAAGAATTCTTCTCATGGTCGGAATGGCGGAAGCGCCTCCTAAAGCAAAAAGAACCGGACCGTAGGGAAGAAAAATTGTTTGCCAATTGATGTTAAAATTTTTCAAATTTTCTACGTTCAAATAAGGAAAACATAAAGAAAAAACGAAAAGAACAATAAAAATTAGGCCGAAGGCCATAAAAACCTCCACTTTACTAACCAAGCCAATGCCGACAAAAACCAAGATACTGGCCAAAGCCCAAAAAATAACAGACCAAAAAACCTGACTGCCGCCAAATATTGGATTTAACAGTGAATAAAGGAGTTCGCCGACGCCGACGGTGTAAGCGGTCAAAGCGCCGTAAACCCCAAAAATTAAACAAAGAGTAACGATTGTTTTACCTAATTTTCCTAAATAACGCTCTACGTAACCTGACATCTCCAGGTTCTCGGAGGTGCGTAAAATAATTTCCGCATAACAAAGTTTGACTATTAAAAATACCCCTGCTAAGAGCAATAAATAAAACAAGCCGAGTAAAAATCCTCCCTGGGCAAAAACATAAGGCAAACCAAAAATTCCCGCACCGACGATAGTGCCGATTAAAACGGAGGTGGCCTGAATAAACGAAGATCTATTCTTCTTCATAATTATTCCTCTGTTCTTTTTGGTTTATCCAAGGATAATGGTTCTACTTCCTTCTTTTCTCGTCCGGTTATTTTGACAATATCCTTATCAATTTTTTCAAATTCCTTGTGCGCCAAGTTATAACTGTTAACGGTTGTTTCCAGATGATTTCCCAATTTCTTTAAGTACAGGTCATATTTAATAAGATGTTGGCTAAGCATTTCAATATTTTTTTGAATCTGTTTGGCCGACTCTTCAATCTGTAACGACCTCAAGCCCTGAAGGACCATCTGTAAATAAGCCAAAAAAGTTGTTGGTGAAACGATAATCACTCTTTTCTCTTTGATGGCGTATTCTATTAAATTATTAGTAACACTTTTAATTGGCCCGACTTGATTAACAAGTAAATCATAATAGATGGCTTCCGAAGGGATGAACATAAAGGCAAAATCAAAAGTATTTTTCTTTGGCTGAATATATTTAGAAGTCTCGTCAATCCTATTCTTCAAATCCTGTTTAAATATTCTTTCCAATTGTTTTTGCTGTTCAGGATTGTGTTCAGTAATTAAACGGTTGTAGTTCTCCAAAGAAAACTTTGAATCAATGGGAATAATCTTTTCTTTAATAAAAATAGCGGCATCAACTATTAAATCTTTACCGGTCTGTTCGTCTTGTCCGAGATTGTATTGCATTTTGTAAATCTCCGGCGGTAAAACATTTTTTAATACTGATTCCAAAAAATACTCCCCTAATACCCCTCTTTGTTTCGGATTTTTTAAAACATCCTGCAATCCCTGCAATTGGTCGGCAAAACCGACTATCTGCTGATTAGTCTGGTCAAGCTTGCCTAATTTTTCCGTTAAATTTTTGGTTAAGTCAATACTTTGCTGGTATTGTGATTGAATACTCTGTCTAATTTCTCCTATTTGACCTTGAAGCATCAACACCCCCTGATTATCGTTTTCTTTCTTATTGTCAAAAATCTGGAATTTCTTATCCAAAAAATAAAACATCCCTAAAAATCCGATTAAAACAATAATAATTAAAATAATTAAAAAAATATCCATATTTATATCTTATCATTTTTCTTAAAGGAAGTAAATAAAGTCAACATTCCGGCAATAAAAACAATCAGTAAAACGTATTTTATTTCCAGCCAGAAACTGACAAAACCGGGCTGGATGTCTTCAATAATCAATAAAAACAAAAGGACGCCGCCACTGACAAAAAACAATTCGCGGAAAAAATAATAGGTTTTATCTAAGCTTTTCTCTGACATTTTTTATTTTGTTTAAAAAATAATTCTTCGAGTCGTTAAGAAACGTGGACCAGTCGGCCGGTGGCCGTTCTAATTCAATTTCTATTTTTCCGATTTTTATTTCATAACGGTTACCGGTCAGTCCCGGGGCGGAAAAAAGAAATTCCAGAGCATGCTCATTTAAATGTTCGGCGCCGACAGTAAAATCAGCTTCGGCTGTCTGCCAATCATTATCTTTTTCTTCCGATATTTTTTCTTTTTCCTGAATGACATTTAAATCTCTTAAACTAAAACGCCAGTCCAAAGGATATTCTCTTTTTTTCATTAAACCCAGCTTAAAAACCGCGTTATCGGGATTGGCGTAAGTGATCTTTACTTTGGCAGAATCAAAAGTCCGGGGAATTTTGACTTTAAAATAAACCGGTTCAACAAAAATCTTCTGAAAACAATTACCTAAATCGTCTTTCTCTATT
>CAZAGY010000070.1:0-4305 GCA_964485025.1 uncultured Gammaproteobacteria bacterium | reverse complement strand
AGTCCTCCATTCTTAGCTTGGGCCACATAACCTGAGGCCGGGGCTCTTACTAACGTCCCCTGAGAAGCCCTTAAATCTACTCCCGAATGTTCCCCTATCCAATTTTTATAAGGATAATCCGGATCGTGAAAACTACAAGTGATCCCTTCGGCTGGTACGGGCCAGGAAAAAACGATAGTTCCTTCTTTTTCCAAAAATTCGGCTTTTTCCTCTCTTTCTTCGGCCATTTTTTGTCTGACTTCTTTTTCCAGGGAATTAATTTCGTTTTCCATCTCTTTTTGTTCGCTAATCGTCTCTGCCAATAGACTTTGGAATTTCCATTCCGCTCCCCTAGTTTCTTCAAGAATCGTTTCTTTAGTTTGTTTATCAGTGACTAATTTATTTTTTTCGTCTTTAAGCTCTGATTTTAAATTAATCAATACTTGAAGCTGGACCCGTAAATCCTTTTCTTGAATTTCCAAACCTTCTTTAATTAATTCAATTCTTCTTAACGACTGAGCTAATTCCTGTTGTAAAGTGGCTAAATAACGAATGTGATTGAAAACTTCTGAAATAGAACTATTTAGAAAAATTATTTCCCATGAACTCTTCTGGTCGTATTGATTGATTGTTTTTAGCAGTTGCTTTAAATCATCTTTCATATCAATTGCTTCCTGTTTTTTTTCAAGAACTTTAAGTTGAATTTTTTTAACCGAAAGGTTGGTTAAATTAATTTCTACTTCTTTTTCCTGAATTTCTATTTCCCTTTTAGTCGTTTGATCTGTTAAAATTGAAATTTGATTTTTTAAATTAACCGCCTCTTTTCTTTTAATTTCTATCTTATCTTGATATATATTTTTCTGTGCCTCTAAATTTTCAATATTTTTCTGCTGTTCCTCCATTTGTTGTTGAATACCCTGTATTTCCTGAGAGTAATCTATTGTTAAGCCAAAAACTGGCTTAGTAAGTGAAAATAAAGCTGGTAAAAATAATAATAAGTATTTGCCTCTTTTCGCCCCGTTAAAAATTTTTATTGACATATCAATTATGAACACCGATATTCTAGTCCCTTTAATTTATTAATGGCTAAATTAATCCTATTTAAAGTCTTTTGTTTGCCCAAAATCTCCGCAATGGCTTCTGGCGGAGGCGAAGTTTTTTGTCCGCTTAAACAGGCCCTCAGGGGCCAAAATATCTCCCCGACGCCCCTTTCTTTAGCTAAAACATTTAATCTACTGATTATGTATTTAGATTTGAATTTAAAACATGGAATTTTTTCCAGTAAATATCTAATTTTTATTAAATTATCTTTTATTTGTTCATGGTTTATTTCTTTCCAAATTAGAATACCGGGGTCATAATTCAGGTCGTCAATGAAAAAAAATTTTATCAAATCTTCTATTTGGTCAAGCCTTTTTAGCCTTTCTTGTTCCAAAAAAATAATTTTTTTAATTTTTTTATAATCAAATTTTTTTAAATTAAACTGCTTTAAATAAGGAATGCACAATTTAACAAGTTTATTAACCGGCATCTGCCTGATGTAGTAACCGTTTAGCCAATCTAATTTTTTCCGATTGAAAATTGCTCCCGACTTTTGAATCTTTTCCAAAGAAAATTCTTTAATCAACTGTTTTAAACTGAAAATTTCCTGATTACTGCCCGAATTCCAACCCAAAAGGGATAAAAAATTGATTAAAGTTTCTGGCAAATATCCCTGGGCTAAATAATCTTCGACCGCCACGTCTCCTTGGCGTTTAGATAGTTTTGAATGGTCCGGATTTAATAAAAGGGGTAAATGAGCGAATTCTGGAATTAACCAACCAAAGGCCCGATAGATTAAGATGTGTTTGGGGGTTGAAGGCAGCCATTCTTCTCCTCTAATTACCTGGGTAATGCCCATAAAATGATCATCAATTACATTGGCTAAATGATAAGTCGGCCAGCCATCTGATTTTAACAAAACCTGGTCATCAATGTTTTTTAAATCAAATTCAACTTCGCCACGAATTAAATCTTTAAATTTAATAATCCCCTGCCCCGGAATTTTTAATCGGATAACATATGGTTGTCTGCTTTTTAATTTTTCCTCTATTTCTTTTTTGCTTAAATTTCTGCATCGTCTGTCATATTGCGGAGCCAAATTGTTAGCTATTTGTTTTTGCTTCATTTCTTCCAAAACATCAGCCGAACAAAAACAATAATAAGCATGGCCCGCATCGATTAATTTTTGCGCCATGGTTTGATAATCGCCCACCTTTTGCGACTGAATGAATGGCCCTTTGTCCCAAAGTAAGCCGACTTGTTTTAAAGTCTTAATTAAGCTTTCCGTGGCGCCGTCAACGTAACGCCGGCGGTCAGTATCCTCTATTCTTAAGATTATTTCTCCTTTATTTTTTCTGGCAAAAAGCCAATTATATAAATAAGTGCGCAAACCGCCGACATGTAAATAACCTGTCGGACTGGGAGCAAACCGAACCCTGATTTTTTTATTTTCTTTTCCGTTCATAAATATTATTTAGTGCTTTTAATTGTTTGCCAAATATTTTTAAATTTTTCTTTCTTAATTTTTATTTGCCAAAATATCCTTAACCAAAGATAAAGGCGAAGAAAATAAAGCAATAAAAGCCAAACATATTGTCTTAATGTTTGGGGATAAGTAAAAAAAAGTTTAAAACCATTAAAAATTTCTTGGAAAATATTTCTTTCTCCCCTGCTTTGTTTTTGAACATAACCTCCGGTGGAACGAGTCTTTTGTTTCAACCAGTCATCAAGATTATCTGGATATTTTACGTAAACTTCCGCTTTCGGAACATATCTTATTTTATATCCCCTTTCCCTGATTATTTGGCTGATTATTCCGTCCTCAGCCAAGACATTTTTTGGAATTTTTTCAATTATGTTGCGAAAAGCGTATAAATAGCCGGAACAAGGAAATATTCCCTCTTTTAAGCGCCATTGATGAGCGGCATAAGTCAGAAAATGGGACCAAAATCCAAATATGGTATTTTTAGGATTAAGGCTGATTGGCCGGCCGCTCACTGCACCTATTTTATCATCCTTAAAGGGTCTTAACAAATCGTTTAAAACATTTTTTTTAATCCAAACGTCGCCGTCGGTTAAAATCAATATGTCCCCTTTTGCCTCTTTAAATCCCAGATTTAAAGCGGCTGGTTTTCCCTGTCCCTGATCTTTTAAATATCTGGTTCTTTGATCGTGAGAAAATTTCTCAACAATTTCTTCCGTTTCTCTATCCGGCCCAATGATTAAAACCTCATACTCTTGGCTTAAATTTTGACTTAGAACGGAATAAATAGCCTTGGATAATGTTTTCGGTTCTTGACGAGTGGTAATGATTATAGAAATCATAAAAATAACTTTTATATGATAGGATATTGCTTTAAAATTGTATAGACTGGGCCAGATGGTTGTAACTCGCTCTTCATTAAATCAATTGATTTTATTAAAAACTCTTTCGTTTCCATCTTTTTATTGAGGGAATCCGGTATTTTAATTGGGGTTTTCACGCGACCGAACGTCAAATGCATCTGCCAAGGCCTTTCATCGACTTCAAACCCTGATTTTTTCAATTCGTTTCCGATTCGCTCCTGAAATTCAGTCAGATAATTGCTTTCAACTTCATAACATTTAAAAAACATTATTTGCGGACTGTTTCTGTGGGGAAAACATCCTGTTTGGCCGATTTTTAATTTAATTTCTTTTAAAACAACGGTTTTTCTTAAAATATCTTTCACTTTTTGTATTTCTTCAACTTCCAGTTCCCCTAAAAAATGAAGCGTTAAATGAAAATTTTCAGCTTCAACCCATTTTACTCCGGTTTTAATCTCTTTTTTAATCTTTTCCACTCCCTTTTTCAACTCCTTTTTTGTCTCTAGAGGCAGATTAACAGCGATAAAACTTCGTATTTTCATAAGATTATTATAACATTTTCAAAAATTAAAAGTAGCCTGAGATTGAACTCCAGGCTACTCAATTAGAGGCCCTGGCCGGACTTTCACCGGCGACCTTCCTTCTTCTTGATAAAGATGGCGCTCTTAATTAACCGGTCTCCTTTTCCTTAACAGTTAGTTAAGGGAGGCTCAAAAGACGAACTAAGCTATCAGGGCCTGTTTGTTTATAATTCTTTTTTCTGGAAACTAGCTGCCGTCTCCGTATAAATATATTTACCGTTGATACTAAAAGTTAGTTCTATTTTAACTTTTTTATCCAACGGCTGGTTCTTTACCATCTCTATCAACTCTTTCCACGCCTCAAGGGGCATAGAAAAGAGATATCCATCAATGGTGCAGCTCAGTTCCACACTTTTTT
>CAZAGY010000069.1:0-4396 GCA_964485025.1 uncultured Gammaproteobacteria bacterium | reverse complement strand
AGTTCATAGGACTTCCAGCCGTTCATAAGAATGGTGCGAAGTTCTCTCACAGCTCTGAGCCAATGAAACAATCGCTTTATTTAGCGGTTATTTTTATACCATAAGACGGACGTTCAAACCTTTAATAATAATCTGGTTGTGGTATAATATAAAAACGTGGTAAACATTTTTTGTTTTTAAAACCAATTTAATTAATTAATAATAAATTTATGAATTCAGATAATCGACTGGACTTAGTTCAATCCGAATTTGAATTAATTCAGCGTCAAATGGATAAATACGATAATCTTTTATCTCAAACTAAAACATGGACCATAACTATTTGGGCCGCTTTATCCAGTTGGTCGTTCCAGTCGAAAATAAAAGAGATTTTACTTTTGTCAGTTTTTATCGTTTTAGTATTTTGGTTTTTAGATGTTTTTAATAAAAATTTTCGTTGCGATTATAAGAATAGACGCGACAAAATTGCCGATGCTCTAAAGTTATATTTTCGGACCAATAATTTCCCTGAAGATTTTATTTCACCCGATTTGCCGGAACATAGGACAATCGAGACCATAAAATATTTATTTCGACCACATGTTTTTTTGCTTTACTTGCCCCTAGTCGTCGTTTCACTATTTCTTTATTTTTTTAGTTAATAATATTCTGTTAAAATGCGGATGGACATTATAATTTTTGACAATAATCTGGTTGTGGTATAATATAAAATGTATTTTAAGTTAAATATTGTGAATGGAGCAAAAGTGATTTAATTGTATTTTGAACACCCATACTCGAGTAGATACACTCGCGTTTCTGCATAAATCCCCACATAAATTAATATTAGTTAAAAAAAAGTGTTAAGTAAGATTTGATGTTTTTTTAGCAAGAAAAAGAAACCGAATCGACACAGGGAGTTGGATTGGTTCGAGAGACCGATGTCGGTTAAAACCCGTATAAAAATCATCTCAATCCGCGAGATGATTTCTATTCTCATTCTTTATATAAAGAGTAAGAATATTAAAATAAGATAAATAGGTAAAATTATTAAGATTATGGAAATAAGGAATATCGCAATTATCGCTCACGTAGACCACGGAAAAACAACTTTAACCGATGCTTTAATGCATCAGGTAAAAATGGCCGATGAAGATGTTAGTATGGATTCGAATGTATTGGAAAAAGAGAGGGGAATTACAATTTATTCAAAAAATACTTCTTTAATCTATAAAAACACAAAAATAAATATTGTTGATACTCCCGGTCATGCTGATTTTAGTTCGGAAGTGGAGAGAATTTTAAGGTCTATTGATTCAGTTTTACTTTTAGTTGATGCCCAGGAAGGACCCATGCCCCAGACAAAATTCGTATTAAAAAAGTCACTGGAGCTTAATTTAAAACCGATAGTAGTGATTAATAAAATAGATAAGCCGGCGGCAAGACCGAAAGAGGTTCATGATATGGTGCTTGAGTTATTCATGGATTTAGGGGCAAGTAATGAGCAGCTTGATTTTGAGACAATTTATACTATATCCAAGCAGGGCATAGCAAAAAGAAAATTGGATGATAAGGGAGAGGACTTGTCACCGCTCCTTGATTTAATATTAGAGAAGGTAAATCCGGCTTCAAGCGACGAAGCAAATAAAAAGCCCCTAAGAATACAATCCTTTAATTTGGCTTATGATAACTATTTAGGGAGAATGGCCGTTGGCAGAATATATGAAGGTAAGGCGAAAAAAGGCATGACAGTGATTATAAAAGAGGACGAAAATAAATATAGGACGGGTAAAATAAGTAATTTATACACCTTTTATGGATTAAATAGAAAAGAAGTTGATGAGGCAGTTGCCGGTGATATTGTTATGATCGCGGGATTACCAAATATATATATCGGGGAAACAATTTGCCAGAACAATGACCAAGAGATGTTGCCGGCCATTAAGATTGATGAGCCGACAATTTCACTTGATTTAATGGTGAATAACTCTCCTTTTTCCGGTAAAGACGGGAAATATGTGACCAGTAGTAAATTAAAAGAGAGATTGGAAAAAGAGTTAGAGGTTAACGTGGGACTGAAAATAGATTTTAATACCGCAAACGGACGTTATAAAGTTTACGGTAGAGGAGAATTACATATTGCCATTCTTCTAGAGAATATGAGAAGAGAAAATTTTGAAGTACAGGTTTCCCAACCTAAAGTGATTATTAAAAATGACGGAAAAATGAAACAAGAACCTTATGAGGAGGTGATAATAGATGTGCCGAAGGAAATGGCCGGTATGGTAATCGAGAAATTATCCAGGAGAAAAGGTAAAATGATTGATATGAAATCGGAACAAAATAGCCAAAGATTGATTTTTGAAATTCCAACGCGCGGTATTCTGGGTTATCGAGGAGATTTTATCATTAATACAAAAGGAGAAGGTATTTTTACCAGTCGGGTAATCGGATTTAAAGAGTACGCGGGCGATATTGAAAAATATGAGTTTGGATCCATGATATCCATGGAAAGCGGAAAGACGTCGGCTTATGCTCTATGGAACCTTGAGGAAAGGGGTAGAATTTATATTCATCCGAACACCGATGTTTATAGCGGAATGGTTATAGGTAATGTGTCAAAGGGAAATGATATGTGGGTAAACCCAATTAAGGGAAAGAATTTGACTAATATGAGGGCTTCGGGGTCCGATGATCCTATCATTTTAATTTCCCCGGTGGAGGTAACATTGGAAAGAGGTTTGGAAATCATGAAAGAAGACGAATTTTTAGAGATCACCCCCAAAAATATCAGATTAAGAAAAGAATATTTAACTCGAGTGGAAAAAGCCAGAAAAGCCAAAGGTTTATTATAAGTATTCATAATAATCTATGACAACATTTAAAGAGCTTGGAATGAATCATGAAATAATGAAGGGTCTTGCCGACTTAGGATTCACGAACCCTTATCCTGTTCAGGAAAAGGTCATCCCATTCATATTGAAATCAAAAAATGATTTAATTGCTTCAGCGCAAACCGGAACAGGAAAAACAGCCGCTTTTAGTTTGCCAATTCTGAACCAAATAAAAGTAAACGAAAAAGACTTACAGGCAATAATTCTTTGCCCGACTAGGGAATTATGCATTCAAATTTTTCAAGACATCAAAAAATTTGCAAAGTATTTAAATATCATAATTACTGCGGTTTATGGCGGAGAAAGAATTGATTTACAAATTAAATCGCTGAGAAACGGAACTAATATCGTTGTGGGCACCCCCGGTCGAGTTCATGATTTAATCAGAAGAAAAATTTTAAAACTTCAGTCCATTAAGTGGTTGGTTTTAGATGAGGCTGATGAAATGTTGGATATGGGATTTAAAGACGATTTGGATGCCATTTTAGAACAAACTCCAAAAACACGGCAGACTTTACTTTTTTCAGCGACCATCTCTAAAAAAGTTTATTCGATTGCCAAACAGTATATGAACGAAGTTAATGAGATAAGTATAGGAGAAAAAAATATCGGGGCGGAAAATGTGATTCATGAATATTATATAGTCAAACCTAATGATCACTTCGAAGCTTTAAAAAGGATTTTGGATTCTTTGCCGGGAGTTTACGGTATTCTTTTTTGTCGTACCAGAGATGAGGCCCAAAAAATATCCGATAAGTTGAAACAGGCTCATTATAATACAGAAGCCCTGCATGGCGATATTCCGCAAAACACGCGGACAAAAATTATGGACAGATTTAAACAAAAACAAATTCATTTACTGGTTGCTACGAATGTGGCGGCCAGAGGGATAGACGTAAGTAATCTTTCTCACATTATAAATTACAACCTTCCCGATCAAAACGAAGCTTATACGCACAGGAGCGGGAGAACGGGAAGATCTTGGAAAAGCGGAGTTTCCATCTCTATTATTAACCCGCGAGAAGTTAGAAAAATTAAGGATTTGGAAGATATTATCGGTAAAAAATTTGAATGCAAAAAAATTCCAAACGGAGAAGATATTTGTAAAAAACAAATCGATAATTTTATTAAGGAAATAGAAAATACAGATATTAAAGAAATCAGTTGTAAACGATATTTTCCTGAAATTATGGATAAATTAAGAAAAATAAATAAAGAAGATTTAATAAAGTATTTTATCGTTCATAAATTTAACCGTTTAATGGATGATTATAAAAATGCTTGCGATTTGAATGTGAAGGAAAGGATTTTTTCTCCGATAAGAGAAGGCGGAAATAATGTCAGTTTAAAGATTAATCTTGGCAGAAAACACGGATTTGATATTAAAGGATTTTTTACGTTGATTAATTCGAATAGAAATTTAAAAGGCATCGAAATTGGAAGAATAAACTTGATGCCGGAATGCTTGATTTTTTCAGTTGAAAAAAATTATGCGGACGAAGTGATAAAAAATTTAAAAACAA
>CAZAGY010000068.1:0-4397 GCA_964485025.1 uncultured Gammaproteobacteria bacterium | reverse complement strand
TTAAACCAATTTATTTGTCCGCATTCTTTTTTAATCTGTTTAGTAAAGGAAGCGTTTTTATGATTTTGTTCTTTGGGTTTGATTTCTTTTTTAAACCACTTAGGCAGGTTGTTAATTAACAGATCGGCTCCCCATAAAGATAATTTTTGAGACAAACTAACTGTTGTTTCTTTGCCGATTTTTATTTTTTTCTGAGCGATAATCGGTCCGTGGTCTATTTCTTCATCCATCAGCATAATACTTACCCCGGTTTTCCTATCTCCAGCCAGAATTGAAGCCTGAACGGGTGAGGCTCCGCGATACCTCGGCAAAAGAGAGGGATGGACGTTTATTGAACCGAATTTGGGGATGTTAAGAATTTCAGGAGGTAAAATCAAGCCGTAAGCGGCAATAATAAATAAATCAGGAGTTAAAGAAAATATTTTTTGAATTACCTCGGTTTTTTTTAATGAATCCAGTTGAAGGACTGCAATTCGATATTTTTGAGCCATTATTTTTACCGGAGGGGCGGTTAAGACCTTTTTTCTTCCCGTCGGCTTATCATTAGCGGTGATGACCATTAAAGGTTTAAATTCGCTGTTTGCCAATTTTTCCAAAATAAAAGAAGCAAATTCAGGGGTGCCAAAAAATACAATTTTATATCGTTTTTGATTCATATCTTGACAAAAGACAGGTTAGATTTATATTATTATATAATATATAAACAAAATTTTAAAAGAGATAAATCATGAAAATTCTTAAAAACGCAGGAAGTTTTAAAATCTTAACCCCGGCAATGGAATTAAAAAATCAATTATTAAGGATTGAAACGGCTGGACGTACGTGTTATCAATCGGGAAAAAAAGAAATAAATCAGGAAACAGCGGAAAAATTTGTTAGCATGCTGATTAAAAGAGGTCATGAAAGCGTTTTGGAACACAGTTGCCTGACGGTTCAGTTTAATAATCTTTCCCGCGGTTTTACTCATGAGCAGGTACGTCATCGGCTGACCGCCGTTTCCCAAGAGTCAACCAGGTATGTGGATTATGTCAGAGAAGGGGAGGGGCCGGATTTGGATAAATTCGAACTTAAATGCGTTGTTCCGCCTCACTTGGACGAAAAAAAGAAAGTGGATTTGGCTGACGGTCGAAAAATGTCAGCCGAAGAGATGTTTAAAGAATACGAAATTTTTTATCGGTCTTTAAGGAAATCCGGCTGGCTCCCGGAAGAAGCGCGCCAATTCCTGCCCATCGGTATAAAATCCCAGATTGTTATTTCCGCCAATTTCCGCGAATGGCGCCATATTTTTGAAATGAGAACCTCCCAGTTTGCTCATTGGGAAATAAGAAAAGTAATGGGAGATTTATTGGAAAAAATTAAGCAGATTATTCCCGGCGTTTTTGATGATTTTATAGAAACAGGAAAAGATCAGAACGGTTTAAGATTTTTTGGAAAAACGAAATAAAAAATTGGTTTTTTAGACGAAGATGGTTCTTAATAAAAGGCCATCTTTTACTTATTAATTCGCCATTCTATATCTTTTTCATCTCCGGCAAATTCCCGCCAATCTCCGTCTTCACCGATTACATACCATTTATTTTTCGTTTGGCTCCAGACCATGGGGTTTTCCTGGAAAAAGGGTTTTTTTACAATATCTTTTGGTTTCAACCGGTCTAATTCCAGCCATTTTTTAAACACCGTTTCTATGGCGTAGTCGAGATTTCTTGATCGAGCCCAATCAGCAACTTTACTTATGGCTATTTTTGCTTCATCAACCGAACCTGCTAGTTCTATTAAATTTTTTGCTGACCTGGTATATCTTGAATAGACTATTTTTCGCTTAAGGGCATTTTTTTTTAGTTCGTCAAGGGACACTCCTTTACTTTTAAAAAAATGCGTTACCACCCGCTGAATAGCCGTGTCTTGCTTAAGTTCTTCAAAATCTCTAATTTTCCCTTTTTTAAGGTATTCTTCTATCTTTTCAGCTATTTTATCGCCTATTTTTACCTCTTTTTTTATACCAGGAATACCTGATTCCTTATAGACAGTAGATATATCAACTTTCAAATTTTCAAGCGCTTTGGCAGCCCTTTCATAATTAATTTTTCTGTAAATCGAAGATTTTTCAGTTTTCCCTTTTATGTCTAAAAGGTCTATTATCTCTCGAAAAATTTTTACAATTTCCTCATTCATAGTTTATAGATAAAATAAAATACTCTTTTAAAATTTTTTCAGCGTTTTCTTCAACATATTTTAATATTAACAGTTTGAGGGGATTTTTCAAGCTTAATCCTTTATTTTTTCAGATAAGGTGTTAGAATATATCTATGGATAAAATAATAAGACAAACCTTTGAAGACATTAAATTATTAAAGGTTCAGGGGGCTACGGCCGTAGCCAGAACGATAATTCAAATCTTAAGTCAGTACGGAAGCAAAATAAAAACAGATAATATTTCCATTTGGAAAAAAAATCTTAATCAGGCTGCCGATAATCTTCTTTTAGCCCGGCCAACCGAACCCATGGCTCAAAACGGGGTTAAATTCGTTTTTTTTCGTTTAAAAGAAAAAAAAGACGCAGTTAAGATTAAAAAACAACTTAAAGAGGCCTGCCATGATTTTTTAACAGTAATGGACAATGCCGCTAAAAAAATTATCCCTTACGGGCAGAAAATCATCAGTCATAACGACAATATTTTAACCCATTGTCATTCCTGGCTAGTGGAGCAACTTTTAATACAGGCCAAAAAAAATAAAAAAAAGTTTCAGGTTTTTAACACCGAAACCAGACCATTATTTCAAGGAAGGATCACTTCTGAAAAATTGATTCAGGCGGGTATCCCCAATACTATGATTACTGATTCTTCGGCCGGTTTTTTGATTTCCCATTATTCAGGCAAAAAATTGATGATGGATAAAGTTATTCTGGGTGCCGATGCGCTTTTACCCGACGGTTCAGTTATTAATAAGATTGGCAGTTTTACCCTCAGTTTAGTCGCTTACGAAGAAAAGGTTCCCCTATATGTCGTTGCCCCTTTATTAAAATTTCATAACCAATCTTGGATTAAAATAGAAAAACGTTCGCCAAAAGAAATTTGGCCGAAATCACCAAAAAAATTAAAAATAATTAATTTTGCTTTTGACACGATTCCCGAAAAATACATCACCGGCCTTATCTGCGAAGCCGGCCTTATCAAGCCGAGAGATATAAGAAAATACCTTAAAAAGATATATCCATTTTTATGATTATTTCCAGTAAGGAAAGATTAAAAAAAATTATTGAACGGGCGAAAAAAGATAATAAAAAGATTTTAATAAAAAAAGGAGTTTTTGATATTATTCATCCCGGACACATTTATACTATTAAGCAATTTAAAAAATTGGCTGACATTGTTATTATTTTCATCCAATCAGATTCTTTAACCATAAGGAATAAGGGGAATAAAAGGCCGATTAACGGCCAAAGACAGAGAGCGGAGGTGGTTGAGGGGATTAAGGGCGTAGATTATGTTTTTTTAGATAAGTCAGAATCTCAAGAAGAGTGCCTTTCCTTATTGGAATATCTCAGGCCGGATATAATTGCCATTATTAAAGCTTCAAAGGGAAAAACAAAAAAATACACCCGGCCATATTGGCGGTTAAAGGAATTTCCAGATAAAAAAAAAGAAACTTTTTCCACCAGCAGAATCATCAATAAAATAATTAAGAGATATAAAAGATAATTATGGTTATAGATAATTATTTAAAATTAAATTACCAGCCGGATTATAAAAACGAAACTATAGTCACTTTTTATGGCGAATCAAAATTACCCTTAGAAGAATTGGCCGTCAAGGTTGCTGAAGAATCCTCAATCGGCACTTGGACGAAAATAAGTACTTTATCGGCTAAAGTTTTTACTAAATTATCGGCTAAAGTTTTTTATGTTAATTCTAATAAAGGAATTTTTAAAATTGCTTATCCCTTAGCTTTATTTGAACCCAGGAGCATCCCTCAGCTTTTATCCAGTATAGGCGGGAATATTTTTAGCATGAAAATAGTGAAAAACTTAAGACTGGAAGACGTAGAATTTCCGGAAAAATACATTAATCAATATCCCGGACCGAGATGGGGGATTGCCGGCATTAGAAAAATAACGGGCATTTACAGCCGACCTTTAATAGGTTGCATTATGAAGCCGAAAATAGGTCTAAATTCAAGCGAGAACGCTTTTCTGGCGGCCGAAGTTTTTAAAAATGGGGTTGATTTAATAAAGGACGACGAAAATTTGACGGACCTGTCATTTAATCATTTTGCCGACAGAGTAAAAAAAGTTTTAACCCTTAAAAGACAGGTTGAAAAACAGACCAGAAAGAAAAAAATATATGCTTTTAATGTCACTGGCCCGACAGAAACAATGCTTAAAAGAGCGGAATTAGT
>CAZAGY010000067.1:0-4556 GCA_964485025.1 uncultured Gammaproteobacteria bacterium | reverse complement strand
CGCTAGGATTGGCGGGGGTTTCCAACCCCCTTATTTCGGGGACTGTCCCCAAGAACAACGGATTCGCTAAAATTGAGGAGGCCTTCCCGTCGCTCATTTTCAAGGACAGCTACTAAGGGATAAAAGATGCGCCAATGTATTTACCAATTTTTATAAAATCAATCCTCTATCGCGTATAAATAGCCATCCATAGAAGTAAAGTAAAGCACGCCATCCGAATCAAAGGCGGGCGAGGCCTCGGTAATTTTTCCACCAGTTTGGTATTCCCATAAAAGCTTACCAGTTTTATCAACGGCGTACATCTTACCGTCAACCGAACCGAAATAAACCGTACCCTCCTTGTCAACAATCGGAAAACTTGGCAAACCGTAGAAACCGGGTTGATTTGGGTCGGCACCGGTTTCATATGTCCATTTTATTTCTTGGGTTTTTGAATCAATGGCGGATAAAATTCCTTGGGCATTGCCAATATAAATCATTCCGTCAGAAGCAATTGCCGGAGTAATAATTCCCGCTATATCATTTTTACTCGGCAGCGATAGAGGCATATTGCCGTTCTGAGGCTGAATTCCGCCGTTGCATGAAGGCAATGGCGGAGCGCCGCAGCCATCAGATGATTGAGGCATACCACCATTTTGAGGCTGGATCATTCCGTCTTGTGGTTGACCCATGCCACTGCATGGAGGTAATGGCGGAGCGCCGCAGTCAGTGGTCGCTTCGGGCACGATTCCGCCTGGAGGCTGTCCGTTGCATGAGGGCAACGGCGGAGCGCCGCACTCCGCGGCATAAGCAGCCGGAATGATATAAAAACTTACCTCCGCCGGCCCCTTTTTCCATTTCAACTTTCCAGAAGAGTCCAGAACAAATAAGCTGGGAGCGGCTGATACATAAATTAACCCATCGGCGCCAATGGCCGGCGAACCTACCCGCATGGCCTTGGTGTCATATTTCCATTTTAAACTACCGTCGAGGTTAAAGGCATAAAGATTGCCGTCAAGACCAGCGTGGGCATCGCCGCCTCCAAGATAAATTATCCCATTTTTATCAATACTGGCCGGATAGGAAACCGCCCCGGCTGTTTCATATTTCCATTTTAAACTACCGTCTTTATTTAGCGCGTAGAAATAACCATCCCAACTACCCTGATAAATGGTTCCGTCCGGCCCGATAGTCGGACCAAAGCCGGTATTCCCATTAGTTTTATATTTCCATTTTTCATTTCCGTCTTTATCCAGGGCGACAATGGCGTCCTGCGAAAGAAAATAAATTGTTCCGTCTTCCGCCAGAGCTGGTCCTTGAGTACCTTGATAACTTTTTGACCAAATTTTATTTCCGGCTTTATCTAAAGCAAAAATTTCCGATGCTCCGGCGACATAAATAATCCCAGCCGAAGAAACCGCAACACTGTTCGGATCGCCACCCCGCCTTTCCCCCAGCTGAAACTTCCATTTCAAAACGGCTTTTCTCGGGCCTGTAACTTCAGCATACCCGGTGTGAAAATAGCTGCCGTGAAATTGAGACCAAATATGTATGCTGCTTGCCGGCTGTTCTTCTTCTGTGATTTCAGGCGATGCCAAAAATTGACCAGGCTCGGTTTTTAAATTGATTTTTCGCCAGACAAAAAATCCCGCGATGACAAAAACAATTAAAATCGACGCGATGATTAAAACTTTTTTCATAATATTATAATATATAAAGCAGCTTATACTAAACCTACCAAAGAGCTGCCGGGCTTTAAGCTTTGAGTTTTTGTTCAACACTGGGGCAATGGAACGATGTTGGAACATGGATAAAAGAAGAGGCTGCAAATCTTAAAGAATTAGCTTACCCCACCACATGACACACTAATGTTTTAGAAAAGAAAGGGGCCTCCAAATTTATAACTGCACGCTTTCTGCAATGCGATTAATTAATATATCTAAGTCAAAAATCTGGCGTTCCTGCTCGCATTCTGTCTTTTGTGGATCATCATAATTTTCGCATTGCGGATATGCCAAAGTAAAATTAAGTTTAACCAGTTTTGCATCTTTTAAAAATGTGTAAGTATAATCCGTATAAACGGTTCCGGCCGCCCCCTCGCTGATGCTATCAATACAATAAATAATATTATTAATTTGCTTTTGCATGGTCATGCCGGGACGCCCATTGATTCCGAGCCCGCCCTCTTCGCATGAAAATCCAGCATCATCTGTTACCAACAACTCTGGTGGCCATTCTTGGGAAAGGATGTAGTTAGTTGATAAATTTTCTGGATAACGAAAGGTGGCCCCATTGTCGGCAGAGGCGAAAGTTTCCCAATTAGCGGTTTCACCTAAAGCTGGGGTAGATGTCGGAGTTTCTGTTACTACAGAAACTTTTGATATCCATCCTTGTTCCCAGACTACAAGCCCCACGCCAGCAACTGCCAAAATAATAATTACTGCTAATATTATTTGCGATGATTTTTTCATAAAGATAGTTCTAATGATTAATAATAAATTATATTAAAAAATCAACATTGTGGCGAATGCTTAAAACTAAAACTGGGGCGATGGAACGATGTTGGAACATGGATTGGGGAAAACCCCACCCTCTTCCCTAATAATATTTAATTATATCTTTAAATATTTACCTTCACTAATGACCTGAATTTTACCGCTACTGATTTTAAGAGCTGATTGATCGTCAAGGGCATAAATGGGGTCTTTCAGCTCTTTTCTTATCTTTTCTAAAAATTTCTTTCGTACTTTTGGAAAATACGGAGAATTAAGATGCGGTCGGAAATGAAAATCAAAAAATCCCAGGCCGTTTTCATCTGGCCGACCCTTGAAGTCTTCGTCATAATATAGACGCTTGGCCGAACTAAGATGTAGGTTCTTGGTCGTGACCATGCTACCAGCACTGATGCCTGCATAAACTCGGGTCTTTAAAAGCTTGGGCAACATTTTTGCTAATCCTGATTTTTTTAACCAATACATTAAGTGAAAAGTATTACCTCCGGAAAAGAACAGAACATCGGCCGCCTCAAGCCGAGGTTGCCAATTTTTCCTTGGTAAGGCGGAAATATCAACAATATCAATGCGTTTAAAGTTTTGTTTTTTTATATTATACAAATCATCAATTAGCCATGCCTTGTCGTCTTGTATAATATTGGCCGCAGTTGGAACAAAGGCAATGTTAATTTTATTGGCTTTTTTGCCAACCAAATCAAGCAGTGCTTTGACAATTGACTTATTGGTAAGCCCTCCAGATGTAAGTAAAAATTTCATATAATGAATATTATAAAGTTTACTGCGGGGCTTGGATTCTCGTCCCAAGGCCGACCAGCCTAGAGCTGGGAACCGACAAAATAAATTGGGGCCTAAGCTGGGACAATGGAACGATGTTGGAACCTGGATTATAAAGCAAGGCGCTCTCTGTTCATGAGCGCCGCTGGCGCCATCCAGTAATTACTAAACCAATAAAGCCAGCAATCGCTAAAACGCCACCTATCATCACACCAGCGGCTGCCAAGCCAGGAGCATTCATAAATATCCCGCCCCAAAAAGAAATCATACCCAAAAACATACCAAAAATAGACATAAAAAGAAAACGTGATATTGTATGTCTAAATTCTTCGGCAGTTAACTCAATTTTAAGCCGATCTACAATAACCTTTTGCGCGATCTCTGGTGGGTTTGGCTCTTTTCCAAACGGAAAACCACACTTTGGACAAACTGGTGCCTGATCAGAGATATCTACTTGGCACTCTGGACATTTAATAAGAGCCATATTGATTAATTAAAAATTATAAACTATATATTTACTTATCGCTTATAAATGATGATGCTAAATATTTTTCAACCAGTGATTCAGCTTTATCATAAGCAGTCTTATTTATTTTCCAATCAATTTCTTCGATTAGTGGCTTTACAACAAGGCCACCTCTTTTGTCTATATAGGGTGAACTAGAAATGCGAAAGAATGGCTTTTCTATACAATTTACGAAAATTATTTTTGCGTTCCAAAAACTTTGAATTCGCTCAAGGCGCAATCGATCGTCATCGTGTGGCTTACCATTCCAGCGAAATTTTACTTCAAGAAAAATAGATGTGCCATTCGTGTCTATCACGATAAAATCGGGAATTGAACGAATTCTTTCACCTGCTTCACTATAACTGTCAAAACTCTTTTTGATCTGTGTTAAATTTTGTATGATCGCCTCAAAACCAAAACGATAAACAACATTACCTGATTCTTTTAACAGCTCTTCAACTAAACTTTCAGTCATACGGCCCTTCAACATGCTTTCTACAAAATTATTCTTATTTTGATCAAAAGAGTTATTCATATATATCTTTTATACTGTACAAAAACTATGATTTAAAATTATCAACTGCGGGGCTTGGATTCTCGTCCCAAGGCCGACTAGTCTCGGGCTAGGAGATCAACAAAACCAATAAGGGTCTAAACTGGGACGATGGAACGATGTTGGAACTTTTTTGATGAAAAAACAAGGGGGCCATTTAGTGTCCTAAGACAAATCCACAGATAACTTCGCATGACATTTTTTACATTGAAACGGTAACTGTGATAAT
>CAZAGY010000066.1:0-4587 GCA_964485025.1 uncultured Gammaproteobacteria bacterium | reverse complement strand
CCCAGTAATATGAGGTATTATAAGGCTTTTTTAGGGCTTTGTCCGGTCGATAATTTGAGGCGCGGGGGTCGTGGTCGGTTTTACAAATGGGACAAATGAGACACTTTTTAGGGGTTTTTATCTCGTATCTCATTTCTCGATTAATTTCCTAATCAAGTTACTCGCTATCTCTAGTCGTTTTTTAAAATTTGGCTGTGTCGGACCCATGCCAATCAAAAATGGGGTGACCACATATTTTTTACTTTTAATTAAATTTATTTATCTCTTTTTAACATTCTTACAACGCCTTTGCTCGTGTCTATTTCAACTAAATCATCGTTTTTAAAAATATTAGTAGCAACTTTGGTTCCCACAATACAGGGAATACCAAGCTCTCTGCTTATAATCGCTGCGTGACAGGTTAAACCCCCTTCATCTGTTACTATCCCAGCGGCCTTTTTCATGGCTGGTACCATTTCTGGTCGAGTCATAGACGAAATAATAATATCACCCTGTTTCATTTTTTTTATATCATCAATTTTAAGTATAATTTTTACCCTGCCCTTAGCTTTACCTCCTGAAACTACAATTCCCTTTGTTATCTCTTTTTTTCTCTCTTGTTTGTTAAAATAATCAAATGCTTTTCTGGCTTTCTGCCCGGTATATATTTTGTAATTATCTGGCAAATAAATACACATAGATAACTCTTTTCTCTTTTTAAACATATCTTTATTATTCATTTTACCAGACAAAATATCACTATATTCCCAGTAGATAGAATATTTTAAAAAAGATAAAGGTATGCCCGTTCTTCTAGAGGCCTCTTTTAAAAATTTAAATTGGTAATAATTTGAAATTAAAACATATTTTTTCCTTATATCCTGAATTCCAAAAAATTCATCCATAACATAGAGCAAAATTTTATGCCAAGATGTTAGTTTATATTTTTTAATAAGATGACTTTTTGACAATTTATTCTTTTCCTTTTCCGCCTTATTTTTTTCATTTTTTACTTTTCTAAAATCATCTTTTATTATTTTTAGAAAATCGTAAGGAGTGAGATAAGTTGCTTCGGCATAATTATTCTTAATATAAAAATATTTTTTGGAATGTCTAAGTAAAAAGCTTTGTGGAATACTATTTTTTAATTTATAAATATCAATCAACTTTTGTCTATCCTGTAATTCCTTATTTATAAATGATTTATGCTTAGTAGTAATAATCTGTGGAAAAACTTCGGCAAAATCATTACCTAAAATTTTCTTAAATTCTGGTACTAAATACCTGTCGGCGTGCATAGAGATGGCGTCACCTAGGGCCATGAATTGGCCGAATTCATCCGAGTATAAATGATTATATTGACGATGTAAATTAGCTAATTCATTATTAGATAATTTTATTAAATCCGTCTCATGCACCTTAGTAATAATTTTATCAAATTTTCGTAACTTCTTATACCAATCCATTTTTAATTCCTTCAAATAATTTGGGTTCTTTTTAAAGCGAATAAAAAATATTTTGCGAACCCGCATTAAATCATCATCGTTCCAATACCAGTGAATATAGTCATTAGTTGCAAAAAATAATCCAATTTTAGATGGAAATTTTTTAGTTTCTAAAATACCCCTGGCTACCCCTCCAAATGTATGCAAAACCCCATGGAATCCTTTATGTGTCCATGTAGATTGATTAAACTTATATTTTTTAGCTATATCTTGCATGCCATTTATTATAATTTGATTATACCACAACCAAATTATTATCAAAGATTCGAATATCCTTTTTCAAAAGGAAAAGGGGTCAAAATGACCCCTGGTTATGCATAAATAAAAATGTTTTAGGACCCCGCCTAGATTAGATCAATTCAATTTTCTGGATTTTTTCTTTTTCGTAGGTAAATGGGGTATCACTATGAACCATTTCAATTTCAGGATCAAGTTTTAACTTGATATTGTCTGCATTAACCTCTTCTAAAATTCCTACTATAGTACGAATTTCTTTTCTGCCACCAACTCCACCACCAAAACCTTTCATTATAGGTTCTTTAAACTCTACAAAAATACGGACCTTCCTCCCGATAATCGGGATTAAATGTCTGTTTTCCTGTCCTAGAATTTCTTCCTCAATTCGTCGTATGAGTTTGCGTGCTTCTTCAAAAGAATATATGGTAATCGGCTCCATGATTTCCTCCTTTTTATAAAATTAATTATTGCGATTAACCGAATATATAATATCATTTTTTGCCCATTTGTCAAGAACATAAAAAGGCTTGGATATGCCTTTTAAATAGGTTGGCTCGGCAGGTGAAATTCGAACTACTCGGGTCATGCCGATAATAAATTGTCTTGGCGGTGTGCGTTCGAAAAAATTCGAACAGATTTCGCTCAAAATTTGTAGGGCGGCCGGAAGAGGAGTCCGGGAGAAATCCCGCTCGCCTGTGAAAACGACCCTTTCAGATTGGACGATTTCAAGTTTTCATTTGACGACAAATTCTTTCATTTAATTTTATACTAAATCAAAAGACTTGACAAGAAACTATTACGGGTATATATTCAATATAGATACTAAAGGAAAGGTCGAGCTATCTATTAAAATTAAAAAGAGGTAAAAAATATTATGCCAAAATTAGATGGAACAGGCCCTATGGGTCAAGGCGCAGGAACCGGCCGAGGGATGGGTTCTTGCGGTGCTGGTTCAGGAATGAGACGAAGTTGCTGTGGTGGATATGGATTCGGTCGCAGGAGATTTATTTCTCCTAAAAACGAGTTATCCACTTTAGGAAACGAGGAAAAAATACTTGAGGAAGAATTAGCGGCAATAAAAGAAAAAAAAATTGCCCTGCAAAACCAGCAAAAATAAAAGAAGGCGCTGGGGCTGGCCTCTTTGTTCAAAGGGGCCAGTTGGCCTTCTTTCATTAATAAATTTATCATAAAATATAAAAAGAATCAATCTTATGCCAAGACCAAAACTTTGTAGAAAAATAGAATTTAATCCGAATATAACCTATTTTAAACCTCAAGGTGTGCCGATGAGATTTTTGGAAGTTATTAAATTGACGCTTGAAGAAGTCGAAGCTTTGCGACTTAAAAATATTAAAGACATGGAACAAACGGAATGTGCCGAAAAAATGAATACATCGCAAAGCACTTTTCAAAGAATTCTTTCGTCTGCTTATAAAAAAATTTCGATGGCTTTAATTAATGGAAAAGCAATTGAAATTACAAATGAAGACATCAAAAAGGGGAAATGAAAATTCGGGAAGCTCGCTTTCGTCCTTGCCCTGTAGTAACGGGGTAAGGACGAAAAACTGATGCTACCGAAAATATTAAAATGAAATATTAAAATGAAAATGGGGTCAGGAGCCTTTTTTAACTTTTAAGTATAATACATACCTAATTAAGCGAAGCGTTAGCGAAGTTTAATGGCGGTGCCTTTTGGTTAAAATCCGAACTGATTTTGACGAAAATCCTGACTGCGAATTCTGATTGCCGCGCTTCGTGTGGCAGGAACCAAAACTTTTCCGCTCGGGCGGGCAAAAAGGAAGGGGGTTGGGGGGGAAGGAATTTTTGCCCGCCCTCGCTTTCGTTGCTTCTTTTTCGCCGCCGCAATTTTTTTATTCACTTGTAAAAATCAAAGAAAAGATGTATTCTAATAATAAGATTACAATACAAGTTCCCGTTAAGTTATTGTATCATAGTAGTATTATAATACAAGTATGACAAAGGGTAACAACATCGGCAAAAATATCAAAAAATTAAGACAAGCCAAAGGCTTGTCGCAAGACAAACTATCAAAAATAGCCGAGGTTTCGTATAATTCAATTATTAAGTTAGAGACTGGCGGAATAACAAATCCGACGATTGAAACTCTGCAAAAAATTGCGAAGGCGTTAGAAGTTCAAGTTGATAATTTAATTAAATAAAAAAACATGAGAAATCCAGAACAACCTAATAAAAATGAATCTCAGGAAAATGAACAAGGCATATCTCCTTCGGAAATGGAAGAAGCGGAAAAAGAGATGCATATGACTGGAAGAGCGGTCAGAATAGATGAAACATTAGAGCAATATAAAAATGAGCGTGAAGATTCTTGGCAGAAAAAATTAGAGGCGCAAAAAGCCAAAGACCAAGAAGAGCTTAAAAAAGTTAGGCGTTCTATTGGTTTAGAATCTGTGGGCGACCAAGGTGAGACAAAAAGTAAATATGAGGGTTTTGCAGACCAAATCTCTATCGATGAAAAGAAGCCGCCCAAACCAGAGCAATTTTTTGCACCTGCGGCGGGTAATATGTATGGAGAAAATGACGAACCAACTCTTGCTGGAAAGGTTATAGGTAAGGATGTGTATGATAGGTTAGTAGAAAGACAGGACCATAAGCCATCTTTTAACGCACAAGAAATAATACAGTTAGGGAAAGAATCATTGGAAGATTTTAAAAAACTCGTACAAGAGGATGGAAGATTTTCATTTGATGTTTCTCGCCCAGGTGGAAAAACAGGGTTTCACTTAAATGGTGAAGATGGACGAGTGAGCCGTGACCATTTGTTCTATTTTAGTAAATCAACAAAAGAATGGAAAAATCCAAATGAAAAACAAACGAGAGCGTATGT
>CAZAGY010000065.1:0-4591 GCA_964485025.1 uncultured Gammaproteobacteria bacterium | reverse complement strand
TTTATTAATCATTTTCGGCCGGAAAAGATACACCGGAAACTGGCTGGCGGAAGAAAAATCATCTGCATATAAAGTTTTTTGTATTTTAAAATGCATCCTCTTTTTATGCTCTTCATGTTCCTTGTTTCCGTAAGTCCAATACCTTTCCCCGCCACCGAAAAACTGGTAATGGTCCCATATCATCTTTGCTGTTTTATCCCGGTCGGATAAATTTTTTTTCTGAAAATATTTTTTCAATTTCTCCAATTGATCTTTGAAATAAAGGGCGGATAATTTATTTTCTTTGTTTTTATACCAACTGGCTGCCAGCATGTCCGTCCAAAAAGCCGTTGCCGCGGCTTTGATATTTATTTTTTCACTTAACACCTCTGGAACAAATTTAAACAAGCATTCTTTAAGATTTTTTATCTTCGCTTTTGAAGTAATGCTCATGCCCCTTTCAATAAAAGCACCGTCTTTTTTCAAGCACTTGTTAACGGAGGCCAGAAACTTCTTCTGGTCTTTTTCCTCATAAATGTTGCCGACAATCAAATCGCCGATAAAAATATCAATGCTGTTCTTTTTAAAAGGCATTTTCAACCAATCTCCTTGAACAAATCTCTCGTTTGGCGCTTTATGAACCACCAAATTGGACATGCCGTAATACATGGCCGGCAACATTTCCAAGCAGATAATCTGAGCGTGGTTGAGGATATGATATTTATAAAGCATTTCCCTGATTTCCGGAGTCGCCCCTAAAACAACGATTTTAGGGTTTTTTTTCTTCCCTAAAACCAATCTTACTAATTGATTGTAGTGCCTGACGTTCTCCGAACTCGGCCGGGAGGAGCTTTCCTTAAGGTTCCATTTCTCCGCCTCGCCTTTATAATAATCCTCTTTCTTTTTGTTAAAATCTCGTGTTTCCATATTTAAATATATAAATATATTATAAACTTATCTTTTTAAACCAGAAAGCCGGATTCTCCGTTGGGAGAATCCGGCATTATATCTTAAACCGATTCTATGGCTTCACAAAGCTCTTGAAGAGCTTCGGGAGCTTCGCGACCGCCGGCAATTCTAATGACCGTGTCATTAAAAACCCCAACTCTGGTTTTTTCAAAAGCAAACGAGCCGCCGTACTCAATCTTTCCCGGCCCGATTTTCTCTTCCAGTTTCTTGGCAGTTTCCCAGGCATTCTCACAGGTGATGTAAAACACGGCAGTAGCCCCTGAAGGCATATTTTCTTCCGCGTATTCATAATTCCTGTGACCGGGAAGGTTGGGATGAGAAACGGTTATTACCCCGGCCCGGCCAATGACCTTGCTTAAACTTAAAGCCAGGGTCTTGGTATTTTCCAGATTTTCCCGATTGAGCTTGTGAAACTCTTCCGGATTTCTTTCCGGCAAAATCGCTTCCACTGCCGGAGGTAAATAAGTTCCGGAAATTGACCTTCTAGTTTTCATCTGAGCGATTATTTCCGGCCGGCTGTAAACCAGACCCATTGTTCCAATATCATGAGCATAAAACTTGGTGCCTGATTCAAGACCGATGACCGGAACGTTCGTTTGCTTCATTTTCTTGGCCAAGTCAAATCCGGAAGGCGTAGCCAAGGTATTATCTAAAACCAAAGTCAAACTATCTTCCTTTTTCGCCAGCCAAGCGGTATTCAAAAAATTTTGCAATTCAAGTAATTGCTGATGGCGGTCAAGAAGAATAATCCTTTTTTCCTCCAAGGACTTTATTAAAGTCCTCAAGGGCATATAGGAATGATCCTGATCTATTTTCCTGGCCACGGTTTCAAACATTTCGGCTAGTTCAGAAATTTCTTCTTTCTGGGAGATTTCTCCGCCTCTAAAGCCGAGCCTCTGGCGAATCCGCGGTTCAGACAGATCTTTTTCTAAAACATTCTTAAGAGATCTTTCTTCTTTGTACATTTGATTGATCTCTTCCGCCTTGGCAAAAAGCTGGTCCACATCCAGCACCGGCATTTCCTTGGCATTGCCTACGGTTTCGGAAAAAATAACTTTTGGCTTGTGGCGGTCAATTTGTTTTTTCAAGCCCTCAATGTCTCCGGGATCAATCTCAATGCAATTGACTCCGCGAGATTTGAGTTCTTTAAAAAATTCACCCGACTGGGAGTATACAAAGGGACTGCATAAAATCGTTTCTCCCTTTTTTAATCCCAGAATTTCAAGGGATTCGACAACCGCGGCCATACCGTTATTGACCAGCATCAACTCGTTGTCTTTTACTCCGACCAATTTGGCAGTTTCCGTCTCATTTTTAAGGAGTTCGGGATAGCCGTACCGGTCATAAATTTTGACTGACTCGCCTTTATAAAAGGCGTCAAAAGCCTCTTTCCAGTCTTCCACAGACTGGTAAGTGCCGCTTATGGCCGGCGTTTCTCTTAATTTTTCTTTACTCATCGTTTCCTCCATATATTTGTTATTAATTATTCATTTTATTATGCCCATATATTAGCACAAATTTTCGTTTTTGTCAAATAAAAAACCCGTTTAAAAAAAACGGGTTTATGTTATTAAAAAATTTAGTAACCAATATATCTCCTGGCGACAGATAAAGAAACCGCTCCCCAAATTAAGGAAAATATAAGCATTAATTTCCCGTCTTTTTTCATTTCCGGCTGACGCCAGCAAAAAAAACCATAAATCAGACCCGCGGGCAATGGGTTAAAGAGAATAATTAAAAAGCCAATAATCGTCAATCTTTGCCGGGAAATCAAAAACTTATCGGAAGACGTTTCTTTCATATAAAAACTTTTAATGGTTTATTCTATTACTTTAAAAACCTTATCCCCCGGTTTGACGATATCGTTAACTTTTAAGCCGACTGCTTCTCCCGATTTTGCTTGCTCAACATTCTCGTGCTCCATCTGCATTGAATCTACGCTTTGGGTGAATTCCCGGTCACCGCAGACAATTTTAATCGTATCACCGACTTTCAATTCATCCGAAAGTTCAATTACTCCCACGCTTATTTTGCTGAAAAAGTGGGTAATTTTGCCGATTTGTTTTTCTTCCATAATTGTCAAAATTTTAAATTATTAATAATACAAAATTTTATTACAATTTTAAGGGCCAACCTCTTTCTGATACTTATATATCCATCTAGAAACATTATATACTTTTTTTAAAAAAAGAAAATGTGATAATTTAAATTCGTAAAAAAGGGAATAAAAATTTTATTTCTGCAAAACTCTTTATATCACATATCTTCCTTTATTGATCTGGTCTCCGATTATAACCCCGCGATCAAGGGTAATTACCCTCTTCCTTAAAAAATTAACTATTTCCCGATTATGAGTAACCAACAATACCGTAGTGCCAAATTCATTAATTTTAGCCAGTAATTCAACAATGTCTCTGGTATTAATGGGGTCAAGGTTGCCGGTTGGCTCGTCAGCCAAAAGTATTTTCGGCCGATGAACCAATGCCCGGGCAATCACCACCCTTTGAGCTTCCCCGGCTGAAAGCTGCTGGGGAAAATAATTGACTTTATTTTCCAACCCGACTATTTTCAAAAGCTGGCTGACGATTGATTTTATTTTCCTTTTTGGCGTGTTAACCACTTCCAAGGCAAAAGCAATATTTTCACCTGCGGTTTTTTTCTCCAACAGCTTGAAATCTTGAAAAACTATGCCGATTTGGCGCCTTAAACCAGGAATTTCCCTGGGCTTAATATCGGTAACATCCCAATCGCCGATGATAATCCGTCCATCATTTGATTTTTCCTCGGCGCTCAAAAGCCTGATAATCGTGCTTTTTCCCGCCCCTGACTGGCCGACAACGGAAACGAATTCCCCTGACCTAATGTGAAAATTTACGTTTCTGAGAGCGTAAGTATTGGGTGGATAAAATTTTGTGATATTAACGAATTTAATCATAGCTGTTCTGTTTTTCTAAAAATTGGAGCCTGGGAGAGGGATTGAACCGATGACCTGATCCCGTCCTTTAAGCAAGCCGATGGGCGGAATTGAACCTTGTACCAGAAACTACAGGGCAGGCTGCCGTCTTTTTTAAAGCCAGAGGTGGGAATTGAACCCACAGTCTACGCGTTACGAGTGCGTTGCTTTACCATTAAGCTACTCTGGCATATCTATTGCCCTCTTTGGCTCTTTTACTTACAGCCCGAATCCTTTTACTTTTTCCTCTATTTAATCCTGTATAAGTAGGTGTTAGTGAGTCGCAATTCGGGCATAACAAACAAAGATTACTTTCCGTATTATTGCGCCAATTACCATACTATATGGTCGGCCACAAGTGGTACCATTCCTGTTTTAGGATTTACCTTTGACTATCCACATAAACAGCATTTATTCCCAAACTTTCTCCTTAAATATCGTTTCACAGGTCTAGCAACTACACCTATTGTTTTTAATCCACTTTCTTTTCCAGCTTTCCATCTTTCAATATAGGATTGAAACCGGTATTCAATCTGACACGCATTGCTACAGTATTTATATCCAGCACGTGCTGTTTCTTTACCGCAGACCGGTCACTTTTCTCTAAATTTTTTAAGTATTGACATACTTTAATTTTATACTATCCAACAACCAATGCAAAGCTTACCAGAGCTTGTATAGAGGAAGTCA
>CAZAGY010000064.1:0-4658 GCA_964485025.1 uncultured Gammaproteobacteria bacterium | reverse complement strand
TCCCGCCGCTTTTTTTAATAAATCGGCGGTCAAAGGCGTCTTCAGAATAAAAGAATAAGTCCTGTCTTCGTAGACGGTAATCTCCGCCGGGATAACACTGCCTATTTGGTTTTGAGTTTGGTCATTAAATTTTTTGCAGAATTCGGCAATATTAAGTCCGTGCTGACCCAAAGCCGGACCTACGGGTGGAGCCGGATTGGCTTGACCGGCTGATATTTGAAGTTTAAGAATTGTTTTTATTTTTTTAGGCATATTTTAAAGCTTTTTAATTTGTAAAAAATCCAGTTCGGTCGGTGTTTCCCGTCCGAAAACTGAAATTAAAATTTTGACCCGGCCACGTTCTTCATCAATTTCCGAAACTTTGCCTTCAAAACCTTTAAACGGACCGTCAATTATTCTTACCGGCGCATCAACGTCAATATCAATCTTGTACTTTGGTTCCTCCACGCCCATTCTTTTTTGAATCGCCTTTATTTCCTCGGTGGATAAAGAAATGGGAGTAGTCCCAGAACCGATAAATCCCGTCACGCTTGGAGTGTTTCTTACCACGTACCACGAGTCATCAGTAACAATCATTTCCACCAAAACATATCCGGGAAAAATTTTTTCTTTAATCACTCTTCTCCGGCCATTCCTTATTTTTATTCTCTTTTCCATCGGAACCAAAACATTAAAAATCTTATCCGCCATATCCATTGAGGCTATTCTCTGATTTAGGCTTTCAGCCACATTCTCTTCATAACCGGAATAAACATGAATTGCATACCACTGTCGGCCTTCTTGTTGTATCTGTTTTGGCATGTTAAATAATAAATTGCAAAACTTTGGTTAACAAAAAATCTATTAAACCTAAAAATATCGCCATCCCTAAACTGACTCCCACTATCAAAAACGTATTGTTTATAGTCTGCTTTTTTGTCGTCCAACTTACTTTTTTAAGTTCGGCTATAGAATTTTTGATATAATTAACAAATCTTTTAAACATATCTCTTTTTTAAAAAGACCCTTAGCAGGCCTCAAGCCTTTAAAATATAACAAATGGTTCTTAAAAAAGCAAGGGCTAGATGTCCAAATTTTCAACTCCTTTAGCGTGCGTTTGAATAAATCTCTTCCTCATTTCCACCTCCTTACCCATCAGAATTTCAAAAATTTCATCCGTTTTGGCAATGTCCTGAATCTCCACTCTTTTTAAAATCCTGGTCTTCGGATCCATGGTAGTGCTGAAGAGTTCTTCGGGATTCATTTCTCCCAAACCTTTGTAGCGTTGGATGCTGACGCCGGATATTTTTTCCGGTTCCTCTTCTTCCACGACCTCTTCTGTTTCCTGCTTGCCTATTTTTTTAACCTTAAAACCTTTTATCTGTTTTTTGACCTTTAATTCAGAAACTTTTTTTCCGGACAACTTGGCGATAACCTGGTCTTTTTCCTCATCGGAATAAACATACTGTATCGTTTTTCCCATTTTTAAACGGTATAAAGGCGGTCGGGCGATATAAATATGGCCGCGTTCCACCAGTTCTGGAAAATAACGATAAAAAAAGGTTAATAAAAGGGTGCGAATATGCATACCATCCGAATCGGCATCAGACATAATAATAATTTTGTGATAACGTAATTTATTGATGTCAAACTGTTCGCTGATATTCGTCCCCAAGGCAATGACCAAAGATTTCAATTCCTGATTGGCCAGAATCTTATCCAGCCTCGTCCTTTCAACATTAAGAACCTTTCCTCTTAACGGCAGAATGGCTTGGAAATTTCTATCCCGACCCATCTTACAATTGTGGACAAAAACACCGTTAGTAAGAGCAAAATTATGTGTATTTTCCACTTCTAAATCATAAACATCTATTCTTTTCTTTAATCTTATTATTTTTTTTATCTTATGATTATAATTCGCGACTGCCTCTTCTAATTTTGCTTCTTCTCCTTTGAAAAATCTCTTACACACTGTTTCATATTTTAAAAGGTTTTTATCATTTAATGACAATCTTCTTTCTCTATATTTCTCTTTATCTATTTGACCACACTCTTTAAAAACTTCGCGCATGAGTTTAAGGGACCTTTCTTCATAAGTTTTATTATAAGCTATCTTTCTTTTTTCTCTAAATTCCGGGGTCCATTGTTCTTTAGTCTTCTCGCTTCTCCAGACAATCAATTGAGGATTATTCCATTGTATTTTTGCCTTTAAAGAATTATGTTCTCTGGCTTCTTGGTGTGTTAAGAAATACTCTCTAGTCCTTTCCGCCTGCCTATTTCTGTTCTCTTCTTTCGCCCAATACTGCTTTTGAGATTTGTTTAATAATTCGTTATTTTTTTTTCTATATTGTTGGTTATTATTATAAAATTCTAAAAATCTTTTAACCATAAAATCTTTGTATTCCTTGTTCTCCCATTGTTTTTTAGCTCTGATGCTTAAATTTTTTCTCATCTCCGGCGTGGTCATAATCTCTTTTATTTTTTCCCTGTATTTTTTATCCTGATGAGCTATCCGTGACTTCTCCTTGGACTCATCGCTATGGAGCGTTTTTTCTAAAAGATTACTATGATACAAAAGGTGTTTTCTTTTAGGCATTCTTATCAAATTGTCGGGGTTGTTATTTAATTTATTGAAATCGATGTGATGCCGGCAATCGCCATCATCTTCTAAATAAATATTTCTCTGTAAATTATATTGATCGGCTAAAATATGAGTAAAAATCCACCATTTTTTATTAACATCATAAACCATTTCATAATCCTTAATGGTGATTCTTTTATTAATCTTTGACAATTTCTTTCTTAAAGGCATTAATGAATCATTTGTGGTAAAATCTTTCGCTTCTTTAAAAGAACCGTCTCTTAACATAAACAAGTGATCAGGCGTACAAATAATTTCCTCTTGATTGTCAAGGATAATTTTTATTACTTTGGCGTTAGTTCTGGTTTTTCTTGGATTTTTAATCTTCTCTACACCGATAAATCCATCTTTTTTAATCGTATAACAATAATTTATCTTACCCGTTTTATCTTCTTCTACTAATTGTTTAAAGCTAACATCTCTCCCGTCTACTAACGCAACTTTTGTTTCCCCGTCAAAACAACTGCCGCCGGCGCTGTCGCCTTCCACTATATACAATTCGCTTTTTTCCGGTTCGCGTGAAGAACAATCAGCCAGTTTTCCCGGTAAAGCCAGGCTGTCTAAAACCCCTTTTCTTAGAACCGTTTCCCGGGCGTTTTTTGCCGCTTGACGGGCTCGAGCCGATAAAATACATTTTCCCACTATGACTTCGGCGTCCTTGGGATTTTCTTCTAAAAATTCCTTGAAGGCTGTATTAAAAACCGATTCCACGGCGGAACGAGCTTCATTATTACCTAATCTGGCTTTTGTCTGCCCTTCAAATTGAGGATCAACCAGGCGGACGCTGATAATGGCCGTTAACCCTTCTCTGACGTCGTCGCCACCCAAATTACTGTCTTTTTCTTTTAGAAATTGTTTATCTCGGGCATAGTTATTCAGGCATCTGGTTAAAGCTGTGCGGAAACCAACAATATGAGTTCCTCCTTCCGGCGTATGAATATTATTGGCAAAACCCAAAACCGTTTCTTTGTAATCATCCACGTATTGAAGAGCTATTTCCACGGAAACATTATCCGTGTCTTTTTTAATATAAAATATGTTATTCTGCCTTGACTCATTAGTTCGATTTAAGTAACGGGTAAAAGAAGATATGCCCCCTTCAAAATAAAAAACGTATGACTTCGCCGAGTGTGATTCCCGACGATCAAACACTTTTATCTTTAACCCCTGAGTTAAATAAGCCTGCTGGCGCAGGTGCGATATAATGGTTTTCCAGTCATATTCAACTTTATCAAATATTTCCTGGTCAGCCTCAAAAACAACAGTTGTGCCCGTACCCTTGGCTGAGCCAATGGTCTTTACTTTTTTAAAAGGAACTCCTCTTTTGTATTCCTGAACCCATAACTTGCCGTTCCGTTTCACTTCAGCTCTTAAATAAGACGAAAGAGCGTTGACTACGGAAACGCCTACGCCGTGTAAACCTCCGGAGACCCGATAAACGCCTCTTTCAAACTTAGCGCCGGCATGCAATTTGGTCATCACTACTTCCAATGCCGACTTGCCGGTCGGTTTATGGATATCAACAGGAATGCCCCGACCATTATCAGAAACCTTAACCTGATTTTTGGGCAATAATTCAACGTCAACTTCATTGCAATAACCACCGATCGCCTCATCAATGCCATTATCAACCACTTCCCAAACCATATGGTGCAAACCGCGCGAACCGGTAGAGCCGATATACATCGCCGGCCGCTTCCTGACCGGAGCCAAACCCTCTAAAACCGTGATTTGCTTGGCGTTGTAATCTTCGCTTTCTTTTATTTTTGTTTTTTCTTTTATTTCTGATTCTTTTTTCATTTTCATACATTTATATTATACCACAATTGCTAAAGAAGACAAGTTATTGACAAAAACAAATTTTTATTGTATAATTTTTTTAGTTATTTAATCTTAAAATCAACCAAAAAAACATAACAAAAGGAGGCTAAAATGGCCGAACCAAGCGACACTGTTGAAACTACCGAAAAAACCGAGACCCCTCCCCCTGGGTCGGTTTCGGAGAAACCTGTTCCGGAAAAAAGACGAGAAAGAACAC
>CAZAGY010000063.1:0-4819 GCA_964485025.1 uncultured Gammaproteobacteria bacterium | reverse complement strand
GTTTCCTCGTAAAGTTCCCTTCTCGCCCCCTGCTCGAATGATTCCCCGAATTCCAATTTGCCGCCGGGCATGGTCCAGGTCCCTTCGCCGTGCAATTCGGAATCGGCCTTGGCCGGATCAAAATGCCTTCTCCCCAAAAGAATCATGTTACCCTTCATCAACATGATGCCGAAACCCGCTCCCACTTTTTTATTTTCCGTATCCATATTATTTTTATAATATTTTTATTTTATTTCAGTTCCGCAAAATTTTATGCTTAAACCATTTTTCTTGGAAGTTTACTGCTTTTTCAATTTCATCGTCAGACACCATAATATCTTCTGGCATTACAACTAATTTATCGTCGTCGTCATCCAATCGATGAATAACCGCTTTTACAATACCCCTAACCTTTCTAAGTGATTGATCGGTACCAAGATAATATGCGTCTAAATCTTCTCCGTCTGGAGCCTCCGCTCCTTTAATATATCCGTAGTTCACTTCATAAATAAATCCATGTTGGATGTGTTTGCTTCCTAATGGCCGGTCAAATGTTACCTCAACTTCTTTGCCAAGAAATTGTTTAGTTAATTGTAATGATTTTGAATTCTTGTCTTCCATAGCATCTTTTATATTTCATTCCGTGTCCACATGAATTAAAGCATTTCTGATCGCTTCTTTTGTATATTCTTTCCTTGTTAATCTTCCTTTTGTCACAATACTCACTAATCCTTCTGCCGATCCAATTTCTAGCTTCTTAGTCAAACCCGCTTTATATACCGCCTCCTCCATTTCTAATCCATCGTTCAATATATACCCGGCAACCTTTTTGGGCGCTTCCCAGGCGGATGAAAGACCAAGATGATATTCTTTGCCGTCAAAAATCGCGCAAACGCAAACGGCCATATAACCCGTTTTAGTATACGGTACCGCCATTAAACCTGATTCTATACCAAAACTGTAATCACAGTCGCCATAGGCGTTCCGCGACCTGTTCATCGCGCCCTTTATCGTCTCTTCTAAAGTCTTCGGCTGTTTGTCCACTTCCGAAGACACATCCGCGGCGATAACTTCGGCATCTTTCAGATGAGGATAAGCCTGGATGATTTCTTTCAGGGCTTGTATCTTCACCGGATTCTGCGAAGCAATTTTAATTTTTCTTGCTTTATTCTCCATAGCACTTCCTATTTTATCCATTCCTTATGCCATCCGAATTCGGAATATAATATTCCCTCTTGCCAGCACTTAATGGCAACACGAATATAATCAATGGTATTGTATGGCAGGCGATTTAGGGGAAACCATTCAATATCGTCACATTTATCAGGTTCCATATTTTTAATTTCTCCCCGCCACTCCATTGTCGTAAAAAAGAAATCTACTCTTTCATCATCTCCGCACAATCGGTGCATAACATGCACGAGCTGCAACTTTTCGATGTCAACCATAACACCGATTTCCTCTTGTACCTCCCGCTGCAATGCCTCGCGAAAAGTTTCTTTTTCCTCGGCATGTCCAGCAGCCAATCCATAATTACCATCTTCAAAGCCGGTATTAGACCGTCTAAGTAAAAGTGTTTTTCCTTCTAAATCAAGAATCAGATAAACGCTTGGAATTAATTTGAATCGTTCTTTTTTTTCCATAATATTTTTTTACCTTCCTTCCCCTGCTCTCACGACTTTTAATGCGTCCTCTTCCAACTCCGGAATCTGCAGATACTCCATTGATTCGTTAAAACTTTCCGCCGTTTTTTCATTGTCTTGTATTCCTTCGTAATATTCCTGTTTAACACTCTCTTTCCGAATCGCATAGACAATTTTTCTAATCCCCGCCCAATATGCCATTCCAAGACACATAAGACATGGCTCCATTGAAACATATAAGATCGCGCCAGCGAGTCTTCCTATTTTCTGAAAGGCATTATCAATCGCCTTATACTCCGCATGCTGATAGCCCGGATATACGTAACTCGTTTCCGACGCAATGATTTCATTTTTAAAAACTACTAACGCCCCGGACGGAAACAGTCCTCGTTCAACGGATAATTCTGATTGCCTAATCGCTAACTTTAAAAATTCTTTATCGTTCATATAATTTTCTATTTCTCGTGGCATCCCTTAAACTTCTTCCCGTATAGCAACTGCCACGGGGATTTGGAAGCCGGGGAAGTCTGTCCATGCGATGAATCCCGATTGCTCGTCAAATTTATTTTTTCAATGTTCCTATTAATATTTCCACTCTTATCTTTATCTCCCTTTAAACGCAGCATTTACTAAGTCGACGAGATACTGCGCCGGTTTAAGACCAATAAATTCTTCTTTTGTTACCCATCGGTATTCGGAATGCTCGTCTGAAATTTTTACCTCCTCTTTTTTCGCCTGACAATAAAATCCTATAAAGAAATAGTAAATTCCCTTTTCTTTTTCATAAGTCGTAATTACTTGAACGGGCATGAAAGCGCCAACCCCCAGATTAGCTTCTTCCTTGATTTCTTTTCGAAGCGAATCCTCATGAAGTTCACCGAATAATACATTGCCCCCGGCTAAATCCCAATCATTTGGCCGAGTAAACGAATTTGGCGAACGTTTTAAAGCGAGAAACAAATCATCTCTGTTATGATGAAATACGACAGCTTTTTGTAAAAATTTAATGTCATCCGTAAACATATATTTTTGTTTTTCTAAATCAGTAGGTCTTGGCATATGATTATGTGTATAAAATTACTTCAACTTATAATAAGTCGCTTTGCCCTTGCCAACTTTTACAATAATTCTCAAATCAATGAGTTTTCTGAAATCCAGATTCCTGGTCGGCCTGGCACGATCGGTAAGTTTGGAATAATCTTTATCGGTGATAAACCCTTTCTCCTTGATAAAATCAATTACCTTTTGATGATAATCATTAAGCGTCGTCTTGGGACTGGCCATCTCTTCTCTTAGCTCTTTATTCACCCGTAAAAGTTCGTCAATGATTCCGTCCGTAAAATATTCGAGCCAGAAAGTAAAATCCACTTGGTTCTCAATGTCGTAATAATTGCCGGTTAATCCCACTTCTTGGAAATAACGAGTAACGTTTTTGTTATAATAATTCTCAAAGCTGAATAAGTTGAATGTATCAAGATTCATTCTCGCTAAAAGAACCTTTGTCGCCAAGCGCGCGGTTCGACCGTTTCCGTCAACAAACGGATGGATGATCACGAATTGTTTATGGAAAATTCCGGCCAAAATAAGGGGGTCTACTTTCCGGGTGTTTTCTTTCAGAAAATCAAATAAATCTTTAAGTAAATGCCGTATATTTTGATAATCCGGCGGCCAATAAATCGTTTTTCCGGTTCTCGGATCATTAACAAAAACCGCTTCGGTTCGAATGTGTCCGCAGCGATATTTTTCAATTAAACCGTCCGTAACCGTCTTTTGAGTTTTTTCCAACCAACCGACATTAGAAAAAATTTTCCTTGCCCTGATTAATCCATTCAACTCGATTAAAGCCTTGTTGTAATTTATTACCTCCTTCTCGGAATCACGGACAAATTCCGGTTTATTTTTAAGAATTCTCCTGACTTCAGTCAACGGTAAAGGATTACCTTCAATGCTTGTTGAAGAATGAGCCGATATTTCCCTGGCCCGGCGTTCCATTTCATAAAGCACGACCTTGGAAAAACCGCGGCTATTAAGATTGGTGACTATCTCCGTTATGCGCTTAATATTACCTAATAATCTATTGGTTATGGTATATTTCGGTTTAAACATATGTCACTTTAAGTTATTTCTCTATAGACATATTTTAGACGATTTTTAGACGATTGTCAAGTATCCGTGCTTATATCTTTTTAATTCAAGTGTATTATTTCCCGCAACACTTTTTATATTTTTTCCCCGAACCGCAGGGACAAGGGTCGTTTCTTCCGACTTTCTTCTCCCCTTTCGGCCGCAAAAAAACTTCTTCTGTCCGACTGGTTTTATTCGCCCCTTTCAATTTCATTTCCCTTTCCTTGGGCCGGGAAACGTTTATCGCCCCGATTTTATAAATCGAATAAACCACCTGCTTATTAACCATATCCATCAGTTGAGTATATTTCTCTCTTGATTCCTTTTTATACTCAACCAAAGGGTCCTGCTGGCCGTAAGCCCTCAAACCGATCCCGCCCTTGAGATTGTCTATCACTTCCAAATGATAAATCCAATAATGGTCAATACTCTGAAGAAGAATTGATTTGGCCACTTTGGCCATTAGAGAATCTTTATCCGATTCCTGATTGTTCCAGTCCTTGTTCGCCTGAACAACTTTTTCCACCGTCTGATTATAGGCCTTTGAAGTCAGTTCTTTTAAATATTCAATCATTTTATCTTGCAAATGAATGTCTGATTTATTTCCTTTAACCTGTAAAATATTTTGCAGGTAATTTTCCAAATCATCTTCAATTAAAAAAATTCTTTTAACCGCTTCGCTTATTTCCTTTAAGTCGTATTTGTCGTGTTCTTTTGAAATATTAAAGGCCACTATTTTTTTCAACTCGCTTTCCGTCATTTTTAAAATCTCCTCTTTTATCTCCTGATTATTCATCTCTAAAATAATTCTCCGTCGGCGGTAAACCGCTTCCCGGTGTTTATTTAAAACATCATCGTAATCCAAAAGATGCTTACGGGTATCAAAATTAAAACCTTCCACTTTTCTCTGAGCCCCTTCAATGGCCCGGGAAACCGTTTTACTTTCAATCGGCACATCATCGGGAATTTTCAGAGTGGTCATTAGAGAAGACAGTCTTAAGCCGCCAAAAATTTTCATTAAATCATCTTCAAGGGAAATAAAAAATTGCGATGAACCCGGATCGCCTTGTCGT
>CAZAGY010000062.1:0-5011 GCA_964485025.1 uncultured Gammaproteobacteria bacterium | reverse complement strand
AGAAATTCAGCTGGGACATTAATGTGAGTGATAATAGTGGCGCTGGTTTGTCTCTTACCACTTGGAAGGTTTATGACACTGGTACTAGTACCGCTCTTGCCGGTCTTTGGTCAAATGGCACAACCACCAGTACTTCTGGTGCGATTCCTGTGACTGTTGGTGCCAAAGTTATGATTGTTGAGCTTGATAGCGAACTTGAAATCGCTGCTGGCGCTACCAAAACCTTTGAATTAAAGGCCACGGTATCAGGCGCTGCGCAATACGATTCAGTCAGCTCAAGCTTGCTCAACGATGACAATGACACAGCAGTTAGAACAGGTGGTTTAGCCAATCATGACACCCAAGGTGTCAAGATCGATAACGCGGTCACAACTTATAGCGTTGATTTCTTATGGTCTGATAAAGCTCGTGGCGTTAGCCATGCTCAGACATATCAGTCAACCTATCAGGACTGGACCAACGGTTATCTGATCAAGGTTCTACCAACTGAGACTGTCTCATTGATCTATCCTAGCTAAATTCTTTGGGGACCGGGTCCCCAAGATAGAGAATAACGTTTAACCGAGACGTTCAAATCGGTTCGACTGGCCGGCGTTACCGGCCCATAACAGGGGGGCGCACTAAAAGCGCCCGCCCTGTTTATTTTAACCGACTTTTGGGGACCGGGTCCCCAAAGAGACTCAGTCCCCAAATCGTGTTCTCAAATTGTTTTAAACGTTGTTTTTATTTTTTAAATATTTTATAATTAATTTTGGGGACCGGGTCCCCAAAATAAAAGTCTTTAATAAATTTTTTATAATATAGATATGAGAAAAATTCAATTTGTTAATGATGAATATTACCATATTTATAATCGCGGTGTTGATAAGCGAATAATTTTTGAAGATAAAAATGATTTAGACAGATTTTTTCTTAGTATGGATGAATTTAATGTTATTGATCCAATCGGCAGTATTTACGAGAACGCGATCTATAAAAAAAGATTTGGGGACCGGGTCCCCAAATCAGCTCCCAAATCATCATTAGTGGAATTTGTTTGTTATTGTTTAAACCCAAATCATTATCATTTTTTAATGAGGCAATTAGTTGACGAGGGGATTAAGAAATTTATGCATAGATTAGGGTCGGGATACGCTACTTATTTTGATAAAAAATATAAAAGAAGTGGTTCTTTATTTGAAGGGAGATTTAAAGCGATTCACGTTGATTCGGAATCTTATTTACTTCATCTGAGCGCTTATATTAATTTGAATTATAAAATTCATCCTAAATTTTGGAACTTTGGGGACCCGGTCCCCAAATTGTACAAATCAAGCTGGGAGGAATATCTGGGATTAAATCAGGAAAAATTTTGTCAAAAAGACATTATTTTAAGCCAATTTGACACAGTAGAAAGTTATAAAAAGTTTGCCGAAGAATCGTTGGAAAAAATAAAAGAAAGGAAAGAACTGGAAAAATTTCTTCTGGAAAACGATTGACAAAATGCCATTTTTGTAGTAAAATTTTTGTAGTATGAAAATTAAAATTCTAACTATTTTTGTTTTTATAACCTTGCTGTTACCGGGCAGGTTGTTTGCTTTTTCCGCGCCGATTGAGGAAAAATACTGGTGCGGTGATTTTAAATCTTCCGGTTCTTGCGATGGTTCCCGGAGTAACGTCGCTTGGGAGAATGGTTCAGCTATGTCGTTAAAGGAAAAGGACGACAATACTTATCCTTCTTCCGGTGTTTGCTGGACGGGAGAAATAGGTTTTTGGCAACACATTTATTCCCTTAATCTAAGCGGTGTTTATTATGCGCCGAGCGGAACGGATGTTAAAGTGTTTGCGAGGTTTGGGAACACTAACGAAGAATATCCCTTAAGTTGGGGGGCCGTTTATGAACCAAAAGATCCATTCACGAGTTTTCATTTAAAAATATTTTTAGCTTCAAGTAATCAGACCATTTCCCCCAATGTTTCTCAAATTTGTTTAAAAGTTAGACTACAAGATCGTTCAGCCGACGGAATTAGGAACCGGGATAATTCGCGGGTGTCCGAATTGGAAAGAACCAAGGAAATTTTAAAAAGATACTATAAAGATTTTAACCGTTATCCGGTTGTTGATGTCAAACCGGGGGAGAAGCAACGCCAATGGGATTTATTAAAAAATATTTTGTCGTCCGCCTCCCTTAATTATTATGAAAGTTACGATCACGATTTTGTCGACCAACCCGAAGGAGTAAGCGAGGATTATCAGTATGGTTATCTGACCGGCACTTCAGGTATTTATTATCTTCTTTGGACAAAGTTAGAGGATATTAATTCAGAGCGTTTTGAAAACTCGTGGACAGGAAAGCTTTTGGACGTGGATTGTGCACCGCCTACTTATTGTATTTATTCAAAATCAGATGCGAGTTCGGAGCTTTTGTTAAAGGATTTTAACGATAATCAGAGAACGGAAAATATTGATGGGGCGGAATTTATCAAAATAAAAGACGACCCTAGGGTTTGGCTTAAAATAAAGAATTTTCGCGTTTGGCTGAGAACGCCCGAGCTTTTCGCTCAAGCCGGCGGCTTATGGGACAAGGTTGTAACCAAAAATATTTTAACAGACATTCCTTTGTTAAAATTCATTAAACATAAAGATGAACAAGAAATATATTTAGTTGATGAAAAGGGACTTAAGAGGCATATGCCCAACAGTCAGATTCTCGGTTTTTACGGTCAAGCGTCAGACATTGTTGTTTTTGATGATAAAATAATTATTAATCTTTTGCCGGACAACCATTTAATCAGAGGCAAGGGTTTGCCCGAGGTTTATTTTCTTGACCAGCAGATAAAGAGATGGATAACCTCTCCGGAAGTTTTCAAAAAAATGGATTTTAATTGGTCCGAAGTGGTTGAAGTTGACCCTCGGGAAATAGACTATTATCCGGAAGGAACCCCGATGTTTTAGTATCTATGGATTGCGGATAAATTTTTTTGATAACCAAAAATTTAGAATTATCCACAGAAAAACGATGTTTTGTTGATATCAACAAAACATAAATGAAAATCACGGTAATTTTTTAGTCGAGGAATCTTTTGGTTTTTAAAAATAAAAACTGTGGATAACTTTTTTGACAGAAAAAAAATATAGACTACCATGAAACAGTAGGACATAAATAAAAATAAATGGAGAGGTGTAGGAGTAAAAATTTTTTTATTTTTTCAAGTAAGTTAATAAATTTTATCAGCTAATTTTAAGCACCTTAATCGGTGTTTTTGTTTATTTATAGAATATGTTAATCTATCGGATTCTTATGAGAGAGAGAGAGAGAGAGAGAGAGTAAATTTTCCGCGGATTTTAGCATCCAAAATTTTATAAACGCTGCTTTTTAGCAGTATTTTTTAATTGATTAAAAATTTTAAACAAAAGTTTATAAGAACCTGCTCACTTGTCCGCCTACGGCGGACTACGTTCGCAGAACCTTGTAATTAAACTTAAATATATATTATAAATTAAAGTATTTTAATTATGAAAAAAGTAATCAAGATTTTATTAATCGTCCTTTTATGTTTTGTTATTGCCTATGGGATTAAAATGCTTTACGGGCTTTGGATTTGGAATAACGTTTCATCGGACGACCAATTAAAAATAGCCCAATCGGCTTACGCAAAATGTAAAGTGCGAGAGGGAAAGAATTGTGAAAATCTTTTAGCTAAAGGATTAATGGCCAGTATGTCCACGGAAGAAAAAGAAAAAATGGCAACAGTTATGGACAAAAATAAAACAGAAGAGGAAAGAATACAAGCCCTAAAAGATTTTTATATGACCGTTCGTTTGGAGAAAAAAGAAATGGACGAAAAAGAAGTTGATTTTTACTACGTCGTCGCTTACGACGAAGAAAATCCGTTAAGTTTAAGCCGTCAAGCTTTTGAATATTTTATAAAACAAGAGACCGACGACGAAGATGCAATCGAGATTCAAATGTCAGTAGCCAATGATTCCGATGCAGAACCGAAATACAGAGAAAGTGCCATTATGGCTTTGGGTAATATAGGCGTAAAAGAAGCCGCGGATATATTTATAAATGTTTTGAAAGAAGAAGGTTCGGTTCCGCGTTTTTCCGCCGGCCATGCTTTGGTGCAAATTGGCGCCGTTGATAAAATGTCCGATTTGGCGGACATCGCTTTAGACGAAAGCAAGGACATTCCCATCAGGAGTCAGGCGCTGGAAACAATGAATGGAATGATCGAATCTTACCAAGAAGCCAAAAATATGGATTTAGTGGATAGATTAAAGCCGTTATTAGACAATGAAAATGTGGCAATCTGGGCCAATGCCGCTGATGTCTTGGAATCTTTGACAGGGGAAGAGTATGGGAGAAATGAGTTAACAGACGAAGAAGTTGAAGAATATATGAGTAATTCGTTAGAAAATATACTAATCCCCGGGGTGGATTATTAAATTTTAATTAAATTTAAATGAAATATTTAACTAAAAAGAAATTCATTTTATTGTTTTCAATTATTTTTTTATTGATTTTTATTCATAAAAACGTTTTAGCAATTCCAATTGGAACAATTCTTTACAAAACATCGGAAAACGGCAGAATGTTCGGTTACAATGATTTTGAATTTTCAATGATCCCTGGCCAAATTTATCCGGGCGGAGCGGCTATTTATATGGGGACAACAAGAGGAACGCCGATAATTGTTGAATCTGATCATAGTGGCGTGCGTATAATTCCGGCAGCATATTTTGTTGATTTGGATAAAGGAGAAAAATTTGTAGGGGCAAAGATTCCAAATAAAATGCACTACAATAAGGAATTTTTAGAGAAATGGAAAGGAAATATTATATATCAAGTCGAAGGAAAAGAATCCTTTGACTTCACTTATTCCACGCAAAAAGGGCCTTCTGACGGCGAATGGACCTCAGCGGGATTCGTGGAAAAAATGTTTGAGAGCGCCGACCGTCAAACTTTGACTTATCATGTTAAACCGGACTGGACCTATGACACAAATTATTATTCAATAGACATCACCCC
>CAZAGY010000061.1:0-5057 GCA_964485025.1 uncultured Gammaproteobacteria bacterium | reverse complement strand
CGCCAGTCTGTGTTCAATAGACAATTATGCCAACGGAATTCTTAAAATACCTCTGACTCAGGCTTTAGTTGAAAACTACGAAATACAGACTGAAGAAAAGATGGAAAAAATAATTCAAATAATATTAAGTCAATCATTATGAGTCTTTTGATAAAAAATGTAATCTTAAAAAAGAAAAAGGTGGACATTTTTATTCAGGATGGGAAAATTAAAAAGATATGGCCCAAGATTAACAAAAAAGTTAAGCAAACAATAGATGGAAAGGGAGAAAAAGCGGCCTTGGCCGGTTTGATTAATGGTCACACCCATGCCGCTATGAATCTTTTTAGAGGTATAGGAAACGATTTACCTTTAAAAAAATGGTTGGAAAGAATAATTTGGCCGGCGGAAAAAAAATTAACACCGGAAGATGTTTATTGGGGTACAAAATTTGCTTGTTTGGAAATGATTAAAACCGGAACGACTTGTTTTAATGATATGTATTGGTTTCAGGAAGCGAGTATCGAAGCGATAAAAGAAATGGGTTTGCGGAGCGTTATTGGATTGACCCTTTTGGATTTTTTTCCTTGGGGAAAAAAAGAGAATGTGACGAAAATTTGGGAACGTTTCAAAACACACAATATTCCAACCATTATTTTTTCCATTGCTCCTCATTCCATTTATACTGTTTCTCAAGAAAATTTGATTTGGGCGAAAAATTTTGCCAAAAAAAATAATTTAATTATTCATACCCACTTATCAGAAACAGAAAAGGAGGTTAAAGATTGTTTAAAAACGTATAAAGTTCGACCCGTGGAATTTTTAGATAGAATAGGATTTTTAAATAAAAATTGCGTCTTAGCCCACAGCGTTTGGCTTTCAAATAAAGAGATCAAAATTTTAGCGAAACGAAAATGTAGCGTTGTTTACAATCCTGAGTCAGACATGAAATTAGCTTCAGGTTTTTTTCCTTACCGTCGGCTTAATAGAGCCGGAGTCAATATCTGTTTAGGAACAGACGGCGCTGCTTCCAATAACAATTTGGATTTAATTGAAGAAATGAAATCGGGGTCTCTTTTACAAAAAATTGGGGATATGGATTCAACGGTTGCTACAGGTTCGGAGATGTTTAAAACAGCGACAAAAAACGGTGGCCAGGCTTTAAAAATGAAAATAGGGGAAATTAAGGAGGGTTATTTAGCAGATATAATTTTAATCGACATGAATCAAGTTTGCCTGACTCCCGGGCACGATCTAATATCTGATTTAGTTTATTCTTGTTCCGGAAATTGCGTTTCCGACCTGATTTGTCACGGAAAAATTTTAATGAGAGATAAAAAAGTAGAACAGGAGAAACAAATCATCAGTCAGGTAAAGAAAATTGCCAAAAAATTATTAAATAAATAAGTAAAATATTTAAATATGGAATGCCAAAAAGTGGAAAACTTGAAAGATTGCCCTTGTACTTATCCTGACTGTGAAAGAAAAGGAATTTGTTGTGAATGTATAAAATATCATCGCGAAAAGAAAGAATTACCGGCGTGTTATTTCTCTTCAAAAAAGGAAAAGACCTACAATCGCTCAATTAAATATTTTATTGAAAGATAAAAACGGAAGTTATTAACAGTTTTGGCTGTCAATTTTTTGAAATGTTGTTACAATTAAATTGTAGCTCATTTTTTTAGTTAAAAATAGTTTTAAAATTTTTATAGAAATTTTATAAAAATACCCATTAAAGGTCGCCGAAATTTAATAAATTTTTAAGAATAAAAATATGGTAAAAAAGAAAAAAGTCGTCAAAAGAAAAGTTGCTTCTAAAAGAAAACCGGCAAAGAAAAGAAAAAAATAATAAGTTCTTTTTTCAGGATTAATTTTTGAGAGTTTTTTTAGGAAGTCTATTTTAGGCTGGCTCCTTCTCATATGAAAAGAAACATGATTTTAATTAGCGTTATCATTTTTATTGTTTCAGGGATTTTGTTTTTGATATGTCTATATAATAATCAAAAACAAAATGGAAGGAGTCAGTCTATTTATGTTAAAATCAACAAACTAGAGTTAAAAGTTCAATTGGCTGATAATTTTGGAAAAAGGCTTCGGGGACTTTCCGATAAAGAAAAGATATCCGACCGAGAAGGAATGTTTTTTATTTTCAACAAACCGGGATATTACCCCTTCTGGATGAAAGATATAAATTTTCCTTTAGATATAATTTGGTTTGATGAAAATTTAAAAGTCATTGAGATTAAAAAAAACCTTCAACCAAATTCTTTTCCCCAGACTTATCAATCAGCTGGTTTAGCGAAATACGTCTTGGAAATAAATGCTGGTTTATCTGATCAGTACGATATAAAGAGGGGGGATAAGTGTTTCTTAGATGATATATAGATAAATGATTTTAATAAAAGAGTATGGAACAATTTTTAATTAACAATCCATGGGTTATTTGGTTAGCAATTTTATGGACTATTCCCTGGAAGGGTGTAGCTTTGTGGCGCTCGGCCAGATTAAATCATAAAATATGGTTTGTCGTCTTTTTGATGATAAATACTCTGGCTGTTCTAGATATTCTTTATATATTTTTCTTCAGTAAAAAGAAAAATGTATGAGTTTTTTCAAGGATGTTTTCGGGTTGTTAAAAAAATTCTTTCCGGCCGAATCATGAGTTATAAACAAGTAACTGAAAAAGCGAATTATCCGCTAGATTGGAGGACCGTAGGAAATGTATTGAATAAAGACAACAGTCGAAAAATTTTTGTCATCGGGTAATATATTCAGCTAAAATAGTTGGCGGTTATCGTTCGGGACCAAGGAGGAAAATTACGATTCTAAAAAGGGAAGGGAATTTTTTTAGCTGGTAAAAATCAGTTATTAATTATAAATGAAAAATAAACCAGATTTTGCTGGTTTTTTTACTTCTTACCATTTTTAAAATTTATGTTATCATAGATTTATGTCAATGCAGCGGATTTTAGAAAAAAATGACTGGAACACTTTTGTTATTTCTCGAACCAGGGACGCCGGAAGTGAATTTTTACAATCATGGGAATGGGGGCTTTTTCAAAAAGAACTGGGTCGGGAAAGCTATTTTTTGAAAATTCAAGATGATAACGGAATTATCAGTCAGTGTTTGTTTATTAAATATAAATTACCTTTTAATAAATGTTATTTATATTCCCCGCGACCCTTGGTTTTTAATGAAGAGCATTTAAAAATTTTGATTGAAGGATTAAAAGAATTAACAGGAAAGGAAAAGACAATTTTTATTCGTTGCGATTTAAGGAGTAACAATGACTTGGAAGGTTTTAAAAGAATTAACGATGTCCAGCCGTCAAAAACCACAATTTTGGATTTAAGGAAAACCGAAGAAGAAATTCTCTTTCCGATGCATCATAAAACCCGTTATAACATCCGTTTGGCTAAAAGATATGGAGTGAAAGTTTTTCGAAGCGAGAAGGAAGAACACCAAAAGATTTTTTTAAATTTATTGCATCAAACAGCCAAGAGAGAAAAATTTAGAATCTATTCGGATGATTATTATATTAGATTATTGAATTTTAAATCGGATTTTTCGCGTCTTTATCTTGCCGAACATCAGAATAAAATTTTAGCCGCCCATTTATTAATATTTTTTGGCAGGACAGCCACTTATCTTCATGGCGCTTCTTCAAGGGAAAACAGAGAAGTAATGGCTCCTTATTTGCTTCATTGGGAATCTATAAAAGAAGCCAAAAAGTCAGGATTCCATTTTTACGATTTTTGGGGAATTGATGAGAAAAAATGGCCGGGTTTAACCCGTTTTAAAATGGGTTTTGGCGGCCGGAAAATTTTATGTCCGGGGACATTTGATTTACCGTTGTCAGATTATTGGTGTAATTTATATAAATTAAGTAAAACATGCTTTCGTTTATTTTAGCGACAACCCTTTTTTTAACTTCATCACCTCTTTTATCACAAGTGGTTTTTTTAGACAGGGTAATAGAAGCTTCTTATAATACCGAAATGGTTTTTTCACATTCTCTTGGTCCGAAGTTGACGGCGGAAAGCGCCATTGTGGTTGATCTGGGAAAAGGAAAGGTTTTATTTGATAAAAATTCAGATAAAATTTTGCCGATTGCCAGCATTACTAAATTAATGACCGCTTTAGTTTTTTTGGAGAACAATAAAAGAAATTGGGAAGAAAGGATTTTAGTCGAACCGGAAGATATAATTGTCAGTTCGGGAGACAAAGAAAACATTGAACCAGCGGGAATTAATGTTCAGCTAAACCAAAGTTTAGAATTAAAGGATGTTTTTTACGCCAGTTTAATCAAGTCCGCCAATGATGCCGCAAAAATTTTATCACGTTTAATTGATTTACCGCCGGAGAAAAAATTTGTTGATTTAATGAACGAGAAAGCTTCGTTTTTAAACATGAACAATACATATTTTGCCGATGCCACCGGCTTAGATAGTCAAAACCGTTCCACAGCTGAAGATTTGGTTAAATTGGTTTTAGTGGCTATGAAAAACGATGAAATCAGGGAAGTTTTGAAGATTAAATTTTACGACCTTCCTATATATACGGATACCGGCCGGAAATTTTATATAAGGATATGGAATACAGACAAACTTCTTGGGAACTTTATTGATTTTGAAGGGGCTAAAACCGGATATTTAGAGGAAAGTGGTTATTGTTTTGCGGGATTAAGCAATTATCTGGACCGACAATTAGTGGTAATTATTTTAAATGCTGTCAGCGACAAAGATCGTTTTCAGGAAGCCAAAAGTCTTGTTTGGTGGGGGGCAAATTACGAGGAATAAACCTCATTAGAAAGATTACGCAAAAATTTTTAAAATATTTTAACGTATAATGGAACTCCTAACACAATTTTTTAACGGGGCGAACTGGACGAGATATTTTTAAATGTTAGAATACTATTGTATGGGACCGGAATTAAAAACAATTTTACTATCCATGACTCCAATTAATGAATTAAGAGGAACCATCCCCTTGGCCATCGGTCTTTGGCATTTAAGTCCACTGAAAGCCGTTTTTTTAGCTTGTATAGGCAATATGATGCCAGTCTTTTTTTTACTTT